>JBHGAU010000025.1:0-32210 GCA_041946675.1 Methanotrichaceae archaeon
CTGGGATAGCCAGGATCTTCTCCATCGTTCACTCTACGGAAGAATGCCTGATATGCAAGATTGAGGCAGAAGCTTCTTGGTTTCATAGTAGGAGATAGGTTCACCAGTAGCAAACTATGCATCCGAATATAGATGGTCCATCACCACTTGAAACTGCCCGAGCTTCTCTTGCAGATCCAGTCCTTTTGATGTCGTTTTATATATGGTCCTGGAACCGTCAGTGATGGCTTCAACGAATCCATTTCTCGTCAGATTATCCAAATAGCGGTTTCCTATTACGGAGTTCAGATTAGCCCTGTATATGACCTTAGTCTTGCTTGCGCCTTCTCTGCATATTTTAAGGATCTGTGATGTAACCACATTTGTATTTCTTCTTTTGGACATATCATTATCCCTCCCTGGAATGTAATTTCGCCATATTACACTATCCAGGCTTATTGCCTCAAGGAGGAAGCTTGTGGATTTGGGCTTGGGCATCAAGCCCGAGCTCAACACAGCCCTCCCGCGGATTAACATCATAATTGTGGGTGGCAAGGAAGAATGCCGGATCACGAGTGCATTTTTTGGGATCATCGCCTGCAGTTGTTGTAGAGCTCAAGGACGGCGCTATTAAACCTGCTGCTGGAGGTGGGTTCAGGTATTTCATCTCCCTTACCATGAAAACTGCTATAGTGCCATTAGAACATATAGACGATTATTCCAATTTTAAATCCGTAAATTAGACAGAAGCATAAAGAGGACATACTCTAATCATTCATCACTACTTATAGCAGGCAGTATCTGCATACATCGATAGCACACAAGGTTATGCAGACCCAATCATTTATATCTATCATTTTAATAAATGTCATTAGGCGTGAATTGTCCTATCTTTGAGGATCATCAGCATTTACCTGTTGACCTGATATGTTTAAATCGGATCAATGCCGCAAGCTTATGCAATATTGGCAGGTCGTGAAGCATGACGCCTGAAGAAAAAAGCAATGAAGTCAGGGAGATAGTTCGGGAAATGAGCAGAATGACCAACAAGATTCTGATTCTGGCGGTCATCCTTGTTCTGGCAATCTATTACTACTTCAGCCATCTGTAATCTGAGAGGCATATATAAAAAAGGATATCTGGGTTTAAACTCTGAAGCTGAAGGTCTTATTGGCGAGCTGTTGCCCATTCTGGATATAATACAATTTAAGTGTATACGTTCCTGTTATCCAAGTATATTGTTTGCCGTTATATGAGGTTGGGACCAATGAGATCCAATAATCGCAGTTGGGTGATTGGCCAACAGCAATTGAAGAGATGGGGAAGACATCTTTTATGATAACAGCCGCCCCGTAAGGAGGTACCATTTGCGTATCTATTTTAAAATTGGATGCGCCGAGTCCGCAAATATCCTTCTGCGTCGCCGGAGATACAACGCTGACACTTATGTTTACCGGCTTGCTGTTGCCTGGAGAAGCAGGGGCTATCTTGATCAAGGCAATATTGATATAAGGCGCAAGTAGCTGCGGTTTCACTCCAGGCTTTACCTGAGCAGAGCTGCCAGGATTAACAGATAGCGGAGCTGCATTGACTATATTTGCTATCAGAAAAATCATCATTGCAAAAACCAGTAAATTTTTTGACTTTTTCATGTACTGACACCCTCTTTTACCAGTATCTTAAGCGAATTCTTTCCTGAAACATGCCAGAACTGGCCCTCCGTAAAGTCACTGGACATGTCATTTAGGTACAGTCCTAACTAACAGTTGCATATTTAGCGTTTTGGGATATAGCCTGCGAAAGAATAAGCAATTATAGTATAACCGATGTGAGATCACTGTAAGCAATTGCTGAGCGGTTGTATTATGAAGCGATATAGTATATCCTTTGAGCTGCTATCGAGCGTAGCATTAGCTCTTATTCTGGCTAGCCTTCTGATTCAAGGAGCTACGGCATTAAACGCGAATAGTTCAAACGAATCTCGAAATCAATCCCCTGCTGTAAGCCAGGGGACTTTATGGAATTTCATCCAGGCGGAAGCAGCCTTGAACTCCAACCTGACCAGAATCGATGCGGCTCTGGCCAATGCATCCTCCAACCTATCTAAGATAGGCCTTCAAGGATCGAAAGCAGAGGCAATCCTTCAGGACTTAACCACGGCAGAGCCGACACAGATCGACTGCATCACAGTGGGTTTAAATGGTTCCATTCTGGAGGTTAAGCCTGACGAGTACGCCTATGTGAAAGGAAAGGATATCGGATATCAGGAGCATATAAAAGAGCTCTTTACTACCACGCGCCCTGTGGGCATGGCGTACATAAAGACTGTGGAAGGCTTCTATGCTGCGGACTTCGCTGTCCCGGTCTTCGATGAGAATGGATGCCTTATCGGGGCTACCACGATGTTGATCAATGCCTCGGAATTCATGGACCGCATCTTGGCTCCGTATCAGCCGGGGAACGGCACCAAGATCTGGGTTATGCAGCCTGACGGCTTCATTCTATATGAGGCCGATGTCAGCCAGATAGGTCTGAATGCCTTTGATGCTCCTATATTCAACCAGTTCCCTGACCTAATAGCCTTGGCTGGGAGGATCAAGGCAGAGAGATCTGGTTATGGGACTTATGAGTTCTATAATGACCAGCATACCCAAAAGATAAAAAAGGGGCTATACTGGACGACGGTCTACCATCAGGGAACGCCGATAAGGCTGTTGCTCACTTTGGAAATGGCCTGAAATATTAAATCCTGTAGCGTGGCTTTTGGTGAAACCAACTCGTGGGAGCGTTCTGATTAGTTCTAAGTAATTCGGAGCAGCTCTGAATAACTGGCTCCTCCAAAGGCCATAGACCGGTTTATTTATTTGGCGATTGGCCAAATTGCTGCATAGCGAATTTAGAGCGCTACTTAAGCTTATTTCGCCTTTGATAATTCAGGCAGACCATCTAACTGGTGCCTCCGCAAGATATGCCCGAGCTGCATGTGGGTCGCTCCACAGCTCGTCTATCCTTTGCTCAGCCATCTCCCAAATTACATCGTCTACTCCGAACTCATCATCCCTCGTCTGCCACCATGCGAGACAGATATCAGCGGCCAGATTGCAAGCATCCACATCAGATAATTGGATTGAGGCGCAAAGCTTCTCGCCTATGCACTCACCAGCCGATGCTCTGGTGCAACGATCACAGGCCATATCTGTCCATATATGCCGTATTGCTCAAAAAGGTTGTCATGGAGAAGTTGCCGCCATTATAGATTATGGCTCAATCCATTTGACTCCTATATCTTCATCTATCTCCACAAGCGCTGCATAGCCTCTGCGGAGTTCTCCAACATTAATTATCTTTGTTTTTCCTATCGCGGCCTCGCCTCTATCCTCGTGGATGTGGCCGCACATGAGCAGATCTGGCTGAAATTCCTCGATGAATCTGCGCAGACCGAGCGAGCCTGAGATCTCGCCGTTATACAACTTATCCCTCGCGCCGTGCGGGGGCTGATGGGTCAATACAATCTTTCGCTTCAAACCTGCAATCTTCTCATAAAGTGCCGCCAGAGACTCATGGATCTCCTCATTCGAATGGTAATACCTGGCAGGGTCGCCGAGCCTTCTTGGATTGCTCGGCACTATCCCGCCCATCCCGATAAAGCCGCAGTCTTCGAACACAAATGAACTGCGATGAATCATCTCAAGTGTTGCATCTCTCCAAATCTGCGGCACCACATCCTTATGATCCATGTTTCCTGGAACTATCAGTACTGTCGGGCTAAGCCTTGCCAGGGCTTCAGCAACAGGCAGCGCACGCTCTGGGCCGCTGCCGTTATGGAGATCCCCACAGCAAGCGATAAGGTCGACATTTGTCTTCAGTGAGCCGAGCATCTCAGCTCTGTCATGAAGATCGGCAATACCAAGAATCTTTAGGGACATAGCATCGATTCTATGATTGCATCTATTTATTTTTAAATATAATACCTCTCACTCCGATGGAAGTGGATTTAAGGGGTTTCCGGAGGCGATGCAGCCGATTTCTGGGATTTCGGTATATCTGGGCCCTGTTTGATAACGGCCTCATCAAAGTCAACCTCACCTGTTCTGACCTTTCCTGACTTCTCTACTGGCGACACGAAGATCCTGCCATCACCGAACTTCCCTGTCCTTGCGGAGTCACAGATGGTTTTCATGACCTGATCTACATACTCATCGTGGACAAACATCTCAAGCTTGAGCTTGGGGAGAAGGTCCACCTCCATTGTGCCTCCCCTATACTGAAGCTTTATTCCCTTCTGCTCTCCTCTTCCGAGCACCTCAGCGATAGTCATTGCAACGAACCCATTTTCTTCAAGGGCCTTCTTGACATGCTCAAGCCTTTCAGGCCTTATTACCGCCTCTATCTTCTTCAATGTGATCGCCTCATGCAGTTCATATCATGCGGTTCATCTTATGCGATTCATCTTATATGTCCGCTTATCCATCAATTCCATGCATAATTCAGGCATATGCCTTCTCGCCGTGTTGGGAGATATCGAGCCCTACGTACTCTTCCTCCTCGCTCACCCTAAGGCCTATGACCGAATCAACGATCTTTGCCAGCACAAACGTCATCACGAATGCGTATATCACAGATGCTCCTGCAGCCGCAATTTGAACCATGAACTGGTAGCTGTTTCCATATAGCAGCCCAGAGAAGCTGTTGATGGCAGGGCTTGCGAATATGCCCGTCGCTATTGCTCCCCATAGACCGCCGGTGCCGTGTACCGCCCAGGCATCGCAGCTCTCATCAAGCCCTCTGCCGACGCGGAAGAGCAGAGCTGTGTAGCACAGGATTCCAGCTATGCCGCCAATGACTACTGCGGCCATCATATCGACGTAGCCTGCTGCAGGTGTTATGGCTACCAATCCTGCTATAGCTCCGCTGACCATTCCGAGAGCGCTCGGCTTTCCCTTTATCCAGCTTGCCGCCATCCATGTCAATGCGCCCGCTGCAGCAGCAGTGTTCGTCACGGCGAAGGCTGAAGCCGCCAGGCCATTTGCAGCTAGAGCAGACCCGGAATTAAACCCGAACCATCCGAACCAGAGGAGGCCAGCGCCTATCATAGCCATTGGAATGTTATGGGGCTCCATAACATATGACCCGAAGCCGATCCTCTTGCCTATCACCAGCGCTATGGCCAGTGCAGAGAAGCCTGAGCTTATATGCACGACCGTTCCGCCTGCAAAGTCCAGTGCTCCTAGCTGAGCAGACCAGCCTCCAGCCCAGACCCAGTGAGCCAGAGGGTCGTAGACAATGGTCGTCCAGAGCAGGGCCAGCACTATGAAGGAGCTGAGCTTGACCCTCTCAGCCACTGCTGAAGTGAGTATGGCAAGTGTCACTGCAGCGAACACAAGTTGGAACATCATATAGACCAGATGTGGAATATTCCCGGCTAGAGGCGCTGGGTCCATGCCAACGCCGTGCATGCCGAGGAAATTTAACCCACCGATTATCCCTGAGATATCGGAGCCGAAGGCCAGGCTGTATCCGAAGAGCACCCACTGTACGGATGCCAGGGCAAAGGCCAGAAAAGAGAGGCCTATCATTGAGACGACGGTCTTGCTCCTGACGAGACCGCCGTAGAATAATCCTACACCTGGGGTCATCAGCATCACCAATGCCGTTGCCGCCAGAATCCATGCTGTGTCTCCACTGTTTAGAACCAACTACCTCACCTTTGAGTTATTAACTTTATAGACCGGAAGCTTTTCAGTTGCACAACTCTCGGGCTTCGAGTGTTTGCCTTATGATCCAGAGCTAAGATGCCCGCTGAAGCTTCGCAATATATACCTAATTCTGGAAAGTTAAAAGGATATTTGATATAATTTCTGAATAGCTATGATCCAATATGATTCGCTATGAATCATTCATACAAAATAAGAACCGATATCAGGCCTGTCAATGGACTCGCCCATTTACATACCAAAGGTTTTAGAGCCATTTCCGGATTAGGTGATATGAAGCACGAGATGCTGAGAGCATTTGATCTAAAGTGAAGATAGGGAATGGCATAAAATATCCTTATGAAGATCCGTGGAGGATTGGACAGCGATATACTCACCTAATTGTGCCCAGTCCTATCCAATCTTCATCATTCCTGCTTATTTGGTCATTCCGATAGGCTTCATGGCGGCACTTCCAGCACACCCATCCCTACATATACATATCCGTCATTGAGCGGGCGCCTCTCCAGATATTTGTCTGAAATCTCCCGTATAAACAGCGGCCTCATGCCATCAGGGACCTGCTTGGTTATAGAGAGCCATGTAGTGCGGATGAACCTCCCGCCCGGCCCTCCCCGGCAGCATCAGATCCTTGTTTATCGGATCTGCTTTGATCTCCTCAAGGCCAGCTTGGTCCAGACATGCGTGATATTCTTCAGGGCCATAAATTCCCTGAGCATTGAAGTGAAAGAACTCATTGGAGCAAGTCTATTTGGAGATCATTCGGAAAGGCTGCAAAAGCTCTTTGTCAGGGCCGAAGGATGCCCCAATGCCAGGCTCCTTCTTGGGATTTCTGCACTCTAGGATTTACCGATAATCGTCAGGCATTTTGGTATTCATTCCCCATTTAAGGAGCTTATTCCGCAAATCGGCTAGCTGTATAGGCTTACTTATATAATCATCCATTCCTGCATTCAGGCATTTATCCATATCGCCCTTAAGGGCATAGGCTGTGACTGCAATAATCCTCGGCCTGTCATGCAATTGGCTAATCCTTCTGGCAGCCTCCAGGCCATCCATTTTTGGCATCTGGACATCCATTAATACTATATCGTAGTGCTGAAGCTCAAGAGCTTGAAGAACCTCTAGACCATTGGCTACAGCATCAGCCCTATACCCTAATCTTTTGAGCATGAGCAGGGCGACTCTTTGGTTGATCGGGTTATCCTCTGCCAGTAGGATGCTAAGGTCTTTTTTAATCATGATTTCATCTGAGGTTACAGGCTCTGCCTTTACGGTCTTAGCAGAGATTTTGGGAGTGCTGTTCACCATTACCGTAAAGTGAAAAGTGCTTCCCAGGTTCGGCATGCTCTCCGCCCAGATCCTGCCGCCCATCATCTCTACCAAACGCCTGCTTATGGCCAGGCCCAGGCCCGTGCCTCCGTATCTCTTGGTAATAGAAGAGTCGGCCTGGGCAAAGGGCTGGAACAATTTAACTAATGCAGTTTGGGGTATGCCTATACCTGTATCCTTCACTGAGAAATGAACCTCATAGCTGTCATCAGCGCTTCTAGTGGCTTGGACTAGGACCTCCACCCTGCCTCTATCGGTGAATTTTACGGCATTGGAGAGAAGATTGATCAGCACCTGACGTATCCTCTGTGCGTCCCCAACCACGCTTTCTGGAATAGGGCCAACAGATCTATAGGAAAGATCCAGACCCTTGGCACTGGCATAAGATGCGATTAGGTCTATGGACTCCTCGATACACGCCATCAAGCTGAATGGCTGGCACTCGAGCTCGGCCTTTCCTCGGTCTATTCTGGAGAGATCTAGGATGTCGTTTATAATGGATAGGAGAGCCTGACCACTGTTGCTTATTGTCTCAATACACTCTCTTTGCTCAGGATTCAGATCAGTCTCTCCGAGTATGCCGGCCATGCCTATGACGGCGTTCATTGGCGTCCTCAGCTCATGGCTCATATTGGCCAGAAAATCCGATTTTGCCATGGCGGCCGCCTCTGCAGCCTCCGTGGTCCTCAGCAGATCCTCCTCAATATGTTTACGCTCAGTTATGTCTGTTGCCAGGCCCTCGATGAGGATCTCATCCCCCTGAATCTGCATGCCTATGGACCTGTCATTCAGCCAGTGCCACCGACCCTGAGCATCCCTTATGCGGTACTCTATATCTATATCCACTCCTTTGGCCAGATTCTTAATGGCCTGATCTACCTTTGCCACGTCATCGGGGTGGATGGAATCGCGCCATAGATGTGGGTTTTGGTACATTTTGGCGGGAGAATACCCGAGCACAGATTCCACACGGGAGGAGTAAAAGGTCCCGCCTCTCTTATTGGAGAAAGTGTATACAATATCAGGAGACCTTTCTACCAGCCTTCGATATTTCTCCTCGCTGTCTCTGAGCGCTTTCTCGGCTCTCCTCCTGTCTGAGATATCGCGTACTATGGCCTGGAAGTTTCCCTGATCGGTCATCCTGGCAGTAATCTCCACAGGTATTGTAACGCCATCACTCCTGAGCATCCTGCTCTCTATCATCCTGGTCTCGCCAGGGGGGATTCCAAGGATTTCAGGGGGCCTGGACTCACAATCCTCGCAGGGGATTAGATCTGTCAGGCTTTTGGCCAAAAGCTCAGAGCGGCTATAACCAAGCATCTGGCAAGCCACGGGGTTTACGTCAATATATCGGCCGACGACGTCGACGAGAAAGATGCCATCTGAGGCCTGCTCCACCAAGGATCTATAGCGAGCCTCGCTTTTACTCAGGGCTTCTTCGGCAAGCTTGCGCTTTGTTATATCCACGAAAGTGGCCTGGCTTACAGGGGTACCATCAGGCCTGTAAAATAGCGAGACCTTCATTTCGATCCAGACAAGAGATCCGTCCTTGCGTCTTCCACGGTAATCGTATATATCCGGTGGCGATTTTCCATGATGTCTATCCAGATGGCGGCTCCAGACCATTTCACGATCTTCAGGGACGACAAAATTCCTTAAATCCTCGTTCGTGAAAGCCATCAGCTCATCTACGGAGTAGCCAGTTATGTTCGCAAGAGCTTGATTAACAAAAGTTAAGCCATTTAAATCCAATATCATCAATCCCTGTTGGGAGTTATCCACAAGATGACGATAGGATTCCTCTGCCGATCTGCGCTGAGCTGCCTCCTCTTGGGCAGCCTTACTAAGAGCGATGTTTTCGTTTAAAGCCATTACCTGGCGGACCAGGGCCATTCCGATGATCCCGCCTATTCCAAATAGAAGTGGATATGTGGGAACGTTATGAGCAGCCTCATGTGTCCAGACAAGAAGAAGATAAGCCATGCATATCGATACATAAGGGATATGCCTTGTCCAGGATAATTGAGATCGCTCGGGATCTTCGATATTGCTATGGAGGCGGTTGGTTTCAGCATGCCAAATGCCTGCCAGCCCCACAAATACATAATACAGTATAAAGAAAAGATCTGCCCATCCACTTACCGTGGATGCCTCTCCCAGAGACTGATAGGCGTAAATCAGATCGCCAATAATATTGGCAGTGACGCCGCAGGCCAGGATGGCCATGAGGATCTTTCGGCTTGAGCTCATGCCTCGATAGAGAATTTCTAGCAGAGCAAAGAGCAGCACGAGATCGAGGAGCGGGTAGCTGATGGAGATGGGTACAGCACTGCCCATGCTGGCCTGATAGATCGGCCCAATCAGGAAGGCCCATTGGAGCATGGCAGCTGTGATTACTACTATGCCTATATCCAGCAGCATCTTGATTCTCTCACGCATCGCAAGCCTGGCCATTGGCAGGAAAAGTACTCCCATTGTAAAGAGTGGGTAGAATGCCAGGAAGAAGATATCAGCCTGCGATATGAGGCTCCGATCGTTCTGGATGATGTTATGGGCCGGGAAGGCTATGACGCCGAGGAGGCTCAACGCCTGTGCAGAGGCCATGATTCCCCAGGCCAGGCGAAACCTGGACCTAGGATCTGATTGCCATGCGGCATAGGCCAGGCATAATACAGCAAATATACTGGACCAGAGGAAGAGAGGATCGCTCTGTAGAGCCTGAATTAGTAGATCGTTCTTTTGGAGTACCAACAAGATCCAGGAAAATAACACTATACAGGCTGATAGGATGGCTATGATGATAGAAGCGGTTAACACCTGCCGGACCTCGGCAGAGCCAGCTAACTCATTCCTGTTCTCCGAACTCGCCATCACGCCCAACTTCATTGTCGGTACTTATAGGACTTTCCTCTGCAGGCTTGAGAAAATAGCACCTACACCCCTTGGTCCCCACTTCATGCGAGGGCAAGGGGATTTCGATTTATACTATGAAAAATCCGCTTAAGGCATGTAGATATATATAGTTCGGACATATATAAATTATTATGCCAGATGAGAAGGAAATGAAAGAATCTGCTGAGAAGGCAAAAGAGTCCATAAGCGAGACACTCCATATCTCTAGGGAGGATGTATCAGAGTTTGTGAACCGATCTGAGGCGGCGATGAAAGAGGCTTTTGAGAAGAAGCTGAAAACGCCGGATGTAATCGAATCATATTTTAAGAAGCATGGGATTGACGATAAAGAGAAGAGGCAGATCTTTGCTCAGGGCTATCTGCTATCCGATATCATGTCTCAAGTTGTTGTAGCCAATATGATGCAAAAGATGGCTATGAGTATGGCTCAAGAGTGCGCCCGAAGGATGTCGGAGCTGGAGATGAGGTTGACGGGTGGCGGCGGGGTGATGTATGGAGGGGCAGCAGTGGGAGGAGCTACCGCAGGAGCAGCTACAGGGACATCCGCAAAATCGGCAACTGCGGATGATATGGATTACAGGCGATGATAGCAACGTTCATTTTTTATTATTGTCACATGCTCGTGTGATATGCGATTTTTCATCGTGAAAAATCAGTGGCAGGCTCTGTATCAAGCAATTGATAACTCCCGAATACGTTTTGATATAGATCTTGCCGTTAGCGTTTGAGTCAATATCCATATTGATTCCTAGATCTTGCTGTTCAACGAATTTGTTACTTAATGCATCATTTGAATAACGATACTGCCATTTACGGGTTCCGCCTGCGGATCGCGGCTTGAGAAGATAACGCCCTCACCCCTCAGTCCCCTCTCCCTGCGAGGGCGAGGGGAAGTAGCGCGCTCAATCGCCGCGCGGGCTGCCCCTAACCCCTCGCTGGGGGAAAATTTCTATGTGTTCGTAGTCCGGTTAGCCTTTAAAACGTTACTCGATGCCCCTTGGGTACTCATTCTTGATTCTCTTATTCCATATCTTTTTGGTGCCGGAGACGGGCCAATACATAAAGAACAAAATATCTCTAAGCTTTCCTAGCTAGATAGCCATTGCTTTCAAAGAATACACGCTCTCAGGTGAATTTATGATCTAGTATAATGAAATCCATATTCGTATAAAACATTCAAAATATTCAAATTTTAGCTGATGCCTTCTCTAATCTTTTACGAATCTTTCGCGCCCGGGATTTCATCGGACTACCCAACTCTTTAAAGAGCGCTTCAGCCATTTTGATATGTTGCAGCGCTTTACTGAAGTTACCTTCTTTTTCCTCTAAAAGGGCTAATTCTGATAAGCTGATAGCAATACTCCATTTGTTACCAATCTCTTTTCTTATTTCTAGGCTTTCCAGATAGAGACGTCGAGCCTCGGCAAAATCACCAGTATCTTGCGCTAACATTCCCAATAACTGCAGCGAATTGCTGATGCCACATTTATCGCCAAGCTCTTGGGCGATATTAAAGCTCTTTTGGCATAGGCATCGAGCATATGTAAAATCACCTTTCAAATGTGCCAGCAATCCTAATTCATGTAGCGAAGTAGCAATGCCGCTCTTATCTCCAAGTTCCTTAGCGATCTTGAGACTTTTTGAGAAAAGACTTTGTGCATCTTCAAGATCATCAGTTTCATAAGCTAATATCCCTAATTGGAACAAAGATATGCCAACGTTGACCTTATCTTCAAGTTCTTGGGCGATTTCCAAGCTCTCTTGGTAGCGTTTTCGAGCTTCACTAAAATCCCCCTGTGAATATGCAAGTGTTCCTAGCTCAAGCAGTGCTGCAGCCACATTAGCCTTATCTCCCATTTCCTTAGCAGCTTTCATACCCTCCTGGTAAAACCTCTCGGCTTCAGCAAGATCTCCTGCGTCTTTTGCCAGTATTCCTAACTGGTTTAGCGTTTGGGCTATACCATTCTTATCTTGAATATCGTGTTTTAACTTCAGACACTCTTGGCACAGGGATCTTGATTCAGCAAGTTTACCTTGTAGGTATGCCATTCTCCCAAGCTGGCCAAGTAAATCTCCTCTGCCCTTTGCATCATCCAATTTTTCTGTTGCTTTAAGCGCACACTCAAGTAAGCATCTACACTCTTTCCAGTAGCCTCTAAGTTCTAGATATGAGGCTAATGCCCAGGCAAACCACTTAATGAAGCGCCATTCTTTAGCAATGTATGCCCACTCTAAGCTTGCTGAAATGTTATCAAACTCATCATCCAAAGCATCGTAATTTCCTCTAAATTGATCTGCGAATTCAAGAAAGAGACGTGCTGTTCGGCTGTGGTGAATTTGCATTATGGCTTCTCCTGCTTTTAGACTTGCATACTGGCGCATTAGAGGGTGCAAATGGTAGCGTCTCGCTGTAGTCTCTTTTTCTGATTCATCTACTCTTTTAGACTCTAACAAATCCACAAAGGATTTTCGTACGAGTTCACTTAGATCGTCCTGCCATTGCTGAAGTGGCATAGTCTTATCTTCTTCAGATGATTTCATCGTAGAAACTGCTTTAATCGCCCATTCAGCAACCAAACTTGAAATAGCAGCAAGCCTATATAGCAGCTCTCTCTGGCTTTCTGAGAGTGTTTGGTAAGAGAAGTCGAATCGTTTCGATATTTCCTCTCCTGGTGGCCTAGCTCTGATCTTCTGGAGTATTGTATCGAGAGAATCGCTAACCAATAATCCCGCTGCTAACTTTATTCCAAGCGGATGGCCATCCAGCAGGCGAGCTATCTCCTTCAAAGTATCTCTATCTGATTCGCTGAGTTTTTCGCCCCATCTAGGAGAACGCCGTCTTGCTTCGATAATAAAGAGGTTGTAGGCTTCTACTGGCTCCATTTGGACTAAATTGATTTGCTTTCCCTCACGCTTCGGCGATTCACGTGTTGTTACGAGGGCAGCGCTCGGCTGTGGTAGACCCTCCAGGAACCTCCAGAGAGCTTGATCCTTTATGCTTTCGGCATTATCTACTACGATTAAGCTTGGAGTTTGAAGATCGCTAAGATAACAAAGTGCAGCATCTACTTTTGCATCCAAAGGCAATGTTCGGAACTCGTAGCCTAAGACGTTAGCGAATGCATCAAGAAGCTTGTTGAGATCAAAGCTCTCATCGCCCGCAGCACTCCGCCAAAAGATGCCGCCTGGATATCGCCAGGTCAGCCTTTTTGCGGTCTCAGAAGCAAGGACTGTTTTTCCTATACCTCCCTGGCCTGTGAGGACTACAAGCTTCTCTCCTCCAGAAAGTGCTCGAATAGTCTGGACCAGCAGACCTTTGCGTCCTCTCGGAGGATCATCTTTGATATACTTGCCAACAAAATCATGATGAGGAGCTCCAAAGAGCTTCTCTTGTTCCATGATTAAAGATCCACGAGTTGGTGATGTGACTAACTTGGCTTCTATTCCCTGCCCTTGAAGGATCGGAATATCTTTGGCCTTTGTACCTGTTTTCGGGTGATCTGGAAGCTTCTTTAGCGCCGGAAGAGCAACATTATTGAAAGCATCTTTAATGGCCATCCTCGATCCAAGGGCAGAATAAAAAGCACGAGATAGTGCAATTGTCACATCAACTGGCACAGTCTCTTTCATTGCCAGCACTGCAGGGATACCACTGTTTAGCAAAGCAGCACTGAGGCTTTTATCATTGCCTTTTGCAGATTCACAGGCGCTGAGAATTACCAGCTTTGTTGGCGATCCAGGAACGTTCTTAAAAATCTCTGCTAGATCTTCGGCTGCTAATGCCTCCTCGGTGCCATCGTCTTGCTCAACGGCTAGATAGCCACGTGGCTCCTCTTTATCTAAGGATGCACTACACCGACCGCACTTTCGGCTTCCAGGTACATTTAGCGAGGAGCAGTTCGGGCAAGCGAGGGCGAATGCCCCATGACCATCGAAGTGAATTATATCATAACCATTCAGGACTTCAGTACGCAGACGCTCGATTGTCGGAGGCCTGAGAATATGGATATAGGCAGGCGTCTTAACAGTGGCAAGGCCGTTCAACAACGCCCACTGATCAGCGATACCGGGAAGGTCAGGCTGATCAAGAGGGCGAGCGACTATAACAAGAATACGAAAAGCTGGTTCTGTGGCTGCTGATGATTGGCTGGACATGTACTGCCTTCAGATTATTCGTTTATCCTCAGATATAGTTAAGCGCTTAAAAGCTTACCGATTATCCATTGAAGCTAAAGCAATCGCTGAATTTGATTTCTGTTAAAATAGAAACGCATTGGAGATGGGCTTAGGATAAAGTGACTAAAAGAAAATTAAAGGTGGTAGCGCCTAGACCGCCTCACACCCTCTTTCCTTCGTCCTCACCCTCACCACATCCTCCACCGGATAGACGAATATCTTGCCGTCGCCAGCCTCGCCCGTCTGCACAGTATCGCAGATTATGTCGATCACGACCTCAGAATCTTCGTCCTCTACTACAAGCTCCAATTTTACTTTTGGTAAGAACTCGACCCTGTAGTCCCCGGCACGCCACTGGAGTGCAATGCCCTTCTGTCTTCCGCGGCCTTTGACCTCAATGGCTGTCATCCCTGAGAAGCCTTTGGAATCGAGCTTTTTCCTAAGAAGGTTCAGCTTCTCTGGCCGAATTATCGCCTCAATCTTCTTCATGTATAAACCTCAAGAGTAAGCTCCTTCTCCATGCTGGCTGATATCAAGGCCCACAGACTCCTCTTCATCCCTGACCCTGATGCCCATGAAGACATCTATGACCTTGGCTATGCCGAAGGTAACCACAAATGAGTAGACCCAGACGGCGACGATTGCGATTACCTGAACAACTACCTGGTGCGGATTTCCTGCAAAGAGTCCGGCAGATCCAATGCTGGCGAAGAACCCTGTGGCCAGTACGCCCCAGGTGCTGCCCATGCCGTGGCATGCGAGCACATCAAGAGAGTCGTCTACCTTCTTGCTGCCTCTTATGATGAGGATTGCATAGTAACCAACAATCGCGGCGCCTACGCCTATTGGAATCGCCGCCAGAGGCGTAACGAAGCCCGATGCAGGAGTAATCGCTGCAAGCCCGGCCACTGCGCCTGTGACTATGCCGAGTGCGCTCGGGGCCCTGTGCCTCCATGAGAGTATCATCCATGTTGTGGCCGCTGCGGCTGCTGCAGTATTGGTGGTAACAAAGGCATTTGCAGCTATGCCGTTTGCTGCCAGGGCAGATCCGGCATTGAACCCGAACCATCCGAACCAGAGAAGGGCAGCGCCCATGACCGTGGTGGGAATGTTATGAGGCTCCATAGGATCTGTTCCAAAGCCTTTCCTGGCACCGATCACTATAGCTACCGCAAGCGCAGCAACTCCTGCGCTTATGTGAACAACTAAGCCGCCTGCAAAGTCCAGCGCGCCCATCTGTCCCAGCCATCCTCCTCCCCAGACCCAATGAGCTATTGGGTCGTAGACAAGTGTAGCCCATGCGATAGAAAAGATCAGGAAAGAGCTGAACTTTATGCGCTCGACAAAGCTGCCGGTGATAAGTGAGACGGTAATTACGGCGAACATTGCCTGGAATATCATGAATGTCAGAGATGGTATTGTGAGACCTTCTTTCACATCTATTCCGACTCCGTTAAGTCCCAAATGTTCAAGGCCGCCTATAATTCCGCCGATATCCTTTCCAAAGGCCAATGTATAGCCGAGGAGAATCCACTGAAGGCTTATTATGCCCATGATTGCAAAGCTGAATATTATAGTCGATATGGCATTCTTCTTTCGAACCATTCCCCCGTAAAACAACCCCACTCCTGGAATCATTATGAGCACAAGGGCCGCACTGATGAGCACCCAGGCATTATCTGCAGCGTTTATCTGTCCTGTATCAGCAGACGCCATGCCTGCCAGGACAGCCAGTAGTAGCGATAATAGCAATATCCAGACTATGCGCATTGTTACCACCAGTTGATATGAAAAATTGCTATTTAATAAGCGTGTTTGGGAAAATATATGTAAAATTCATAGAAGTTATGATAAATTATGATTTTGTCCGAATTAAAGGAGTCAGCCTAGAGTACATTCAATCAGAGTAGATCTAGGGTTATATGGACTTATATCTTTGCGGTTGTGAGTTCGCTACAATATCACTCAGAAAGATGCAGTGGAAATCGTCTTTGTACATTCTTTGCGCCCTTTTTGCTCTTATTCTCATCCGGGGGGCGCTTAAGAGTGTGCATATAAGAACAACTTTGAGTTTACATTAGGCTCTATTGCTGCTAATGTTCGCAAGCCTACACTTTCCTCTGGGGCTAAAACTAACGGTGCTCCTAGCGTCCTCAATCGCCGGACGGGCTATCCCTAACCCCTCTTCGAGGGAATGCTTTGGAAAACGCATGCTATAAAGCTGAATGGGATACGATAAGGCAACCCTTCTTTAGAGCTAGATAATATCAGACGAAATTTCCATATCATTTTGCAGAGGATGTGGCAAACTGCTGATTGGCTTCAGCCCTTCTTTAAGATTCTCCAAATAGCTATTATCCCGATAGTGTTTACAGCCAGTATCAATATAATGCCGATTATCCATTTAATATTGATTCCGTTCCCGCTGGCAGCCGCAGCCTCAAGATTGATTGAACTCTCTCCATTTACGCATACGTTCAGAGATTTATCGCCGCATGAAACAGTGTAAATTCCCCGCTTAAGGCCTTTGAAGATATAGCTATCATCCCCAGAAGCGTTTGCCAGCAGCTTCCCGTCATTATATAGCGAGACCTCACCTGATGCGTTCGCCACATGAAGCCCATAGCAGTCCTTGATAGGCAGCGGCTTGGACGGGGATATGTTCCAGGGCAGACCAAGAAGATCAAGAATCGTCGGGGCAATATCCTCCTCGAACCAGATGCCGCCAAGGTGGATCTCATCCACGTTGGGGCCGAATACGGTCAACGGAGTTCTCAGGCTCTCCAGACGGCCGGAGAATTTGGCTGCCGAATGGCCTCCCTTTCCTTTATCATCGGGAAATGACATGCCGTGATCTGCAGTCACAAATAACAACACATTGTGCCTCCGGCATGTCTCAACCAGCTTTCCCAGAGGCACATCCAGGCCCTTGACAATTTCAAGATAGCCCTTTTGGCCGAGATTTTGACCCGCTGCATCAACGGCACCAACGTTGGTCATGAGTATAAACGGGCGATTGCCCAGGTGTTCAATAAGATCGGAGGCAGCTTCAAGCCCCCAGCGGTTATATCCAATGTACGTCTCTGTTCCATGCCCCAAATCATACTCGGGAAAAGCATCGCGCCATTTTTCTAAGATCGTTCGCAAATCCGCGGGAAGATTCTTCTTGGCACTCAGAGATGCATTCGCGTTATAGATTGAGTTATTGCCGAAATAAAGAACTCCATCCTGTCTCATAAGCATCTCTTGAAAGTCGGCATGCTGAAGAATTGCCAGGGAAAGATAACCATTCTCACGGCCTACATCGAAGATCGTCCTTCCCAAAGATTCAGGATTTGCTTGCGTTGAGCCTGTAACAAGAATGCTGTGGCTTTTCAGTGTCTCGGGGACGCGAGCGCGCATATCCAGCACTCTTGCGCCGCCGCCCGTGAGATTGAAAAGAATGGTCTTGCCAAGCGGTATTCCATCCAGGGTATAAGGGCTAAACTCGTGTTCGGGGTAGACGTATGAGGCGCCGAGACCATCTACAACAAGTAGAACTGCGCCTGCTGGGCGCTGCTCCTCGCTGACCTGAACATCCAGTGCACTGCATGTGCTTAATAAGAGTAATAAAACAAGCAAATGCAGGATCATTGGAGACTTATCGATAATCTTGTAGGATTTATCCCTATCTCTTCCAGGCTTATTTATTTTATTCAGTGGCCGGCAGTCTGCTTATATAATGTTGATGAATACAGAAATCATTGTGTTTCGCGATTTCGTGGCTTCGTGTGGAACCCTCATGCCCATTTGGGCACCCATGAGTATGAAAAATGGGCAGTATGGAATCCATTTTCATATCAAATGAGTTGGCTCGCGCGAAGCCGCGAAGGGGCGAAGGAGAAATGGGATAAATCAACTCAATTTATGTAGACTGCACGCGGCTCAGATAAAAAATGAAAGATAAATGTCTTAGAAATCGGTCATGATCCTGTACTGATCGATCTCCGTCTGTTTCAGCGCCGCCAGGAACCTCTCTGCCATATCCTTTATGTCCTTGGATCTGGTTATGGCTCTTCCCACTACTAATATATCCGCGCCTGCGGCTAAGGCCTGGCCGACAGTATCCACCCGGATTCCGCCTGCAACTGCTACAAGCAGCCTGTGCTCCTTAGAGCCAAGTGCTTTGATATCAGGTATCTGGCCCCATGCATGAGCGCTGCTCTCCATATCTATGGCTCTGTGAAGCTCGACTACATCTGGCAGGACTTCGAGGCTCCTCAGAACCTGCAGCGGATCTGGAACGTTGAGCATATCTATGATCGAGTATATGCCAGTCTTCCTAGCCTCATTTATTGCCAGCTCGATGGTCTTCTTCGGCGCCAGGCCTGAGATCACGACGGCATCTGCAGTTGAGTCTGCGGCCAGCCGGACCTCAAGGTTGCCTGTATCCAGGGTCTTTAGATCCAAAATGACGAAAGATCCCGGTCTGGCCGATCTGATCTCTTTAACCACTTGCATCCCGAGCATCTTTGCAAGAGGCGTTCCGACCTCGATGAGAAGATGATCGCTCTCAGGAAGCTCACAGAGAACTCTTCTGACCTCAGCGATATCCACAAGGTCAAAGGCCACCTGAAGATATGGCGGATCCCACAGGCGCGTAACCCTGAATCCCATGATCGGATGGGTTGACCTATCCTTTTCGTAGAGCACTTTATCTATACCGGGGAAGCCTGCCATCGCCCTCTGGAGGGCAAGCTTTGTTGCGCCGTAATTATAGCGGTAAATGGCATCGTAGTCCTTTGCGGCAGGATGTATGAAGACCGATACTATTACTGCCAGCTCCTCGACCTTATCCTTGGGGATTATGCCCTCAGCCACAGAATCGGCCACTGCTTTTGCTACAGCAGTTTGCGCAGGCCCGAAGATCTGGGCAGCTTGTTCCATATTCTTTACAGTTACCTTTGGAACTATAAGCGTAGATGGTTTGGGCGGAAGGTTCGGCCGTATGACCCCTAAGAGCGGGGTATGCCCTGCAGAGAGCTGAGTAAGGCCGTTTGCAAATGCAGTTCCAACGGGTCCATCCTTCTCCCCTATAAGCAGGTCTATATGAGCTATCTCAGGCTCTTTGCCGATCAGAGCCTCTCCAACTAAAAACAAATGTTCACCTCCTATTCGAGAGATCCATAGCTCTATTAATCCTTTTTCCAATCACTTTATCGGGCGGACTCCTAAGGCCTATATTAGCTGCCAGTAGATCAGGGGCGCAAGTGCCAAGAGCGCTATACCCGTCACCAGCCTCAAACCAGCTCGATAGTCCTTTCTGAAGGCATCCACTTGCTTCGGGCTCATGCCGAGAGCGATGAGTCCGCCAAGGATGATTATGGGCAGAATAATCCCTATGTTGTAGACCAGGAGATAAACTGAGCCTTCGAAGTAGCTCTTCGATGATATGAGATCGAGTATCGCGAGGTAGACCGCACCGACGCAAGGCGCCTTGACAAGCGAGAACATCGCTCCTACCAGGAAGTAGGAGCTGTGTTTGCCGCTCGTTGCCCCGGACTCTACATATTTCAACGCCCAATCAGTGCGGAATAGTGAGTCCTTTCCTGATCTCAGCCTTCTCCAATCTTCGATGTGTGCCAGGCCAAGAACGAGGAGGAAGGCGACCAAAATATACCTGAAGCCCGATTCCACTCTCTCCCCTTGAAGAAGATGCTGCATTCCAATGCCGAAGAGGAAGTACATTGTAAATATTCCGAGGGAAAAGTAAACTATCATCGTAATAAGTTCCCTCTTTCTCCCTGAGCTCGATAGAACTGAAGCTGCCAGAAATACAAGGATCCCCAATAGACAGGGATTAAAGCCCGCGATCAGCCCTGCAGCCAGGACCATGGAGACGGTCGAGAGTGAAAGCTGTCCAAGGGTTATATCTGAGATGCCGCCGGTCAGATTGATGCTTTGGTTTGTTTGGTTGCTATTGTTGAGATTCTTAGTACTAAGATTATTATTCGAATTGTTTTGATATTGATTTATATTCTGGATGCTCTCGTTACTGCTTGCGTTAGCAAGAGCGTCACGGATCATTCTATCAAGCTTGCTGGTATTTCCATCATAGGACTTGTAGCCTATAACCGTATGGCCGATTATTATAGAAGGTATATCCGATTTTACCTTGTACTTCTTTATGGTTTTGTGCCCTTCATCTGTGAAATAATCATATTTAGTGAGATTTAGACTCTTGTTCTCGGCCATAATGCTGTTTATTGTTCTCTCTGCGGCGGCGCACTTGGGACAGCCCGGCGATTTGAGCAATATAATCTCTGTGTTCGCGCTTGCAAGGCTAATAAGAATTATCAGGGCAAATGCGATCTTCCATGCAGCAGGCCTCATCGGCATAAGCATTATACAGGAAGTATAAAAAGGGATAATCCTCGGAAGGGAGGATGCGCTTCAGATACCTGACCCTTCCTTTTAAATCGTAATATTCTCGACTATTAATTTGCGGTATATTCGAGAGTTGGTTTCTTCTCCTTGGAGAGCTCTATAGAGGCATCATTGGAGACCAGGACGATTGAATAGGGACAATCTTCAATACAGGTCTCGACAGCCTTTTTGATTATGGGTGTCACATCTATAGTATACTGGCCTGCCTTCTGGACATCAAGAGAGGATGACGCACTGCTTTCATATTCAGGCCTATCTGTCCAGGTAGCGGTATCAAATGTTGGCCCATGGACGAAGTATGCATTGATCTTCCCAGGCTTCTCAACCTTCTGGATATTTATGACCAATGTAGCAGACGATATGCGGTCTGGCTTGAATATCCCTACAGATCCGAAGTTGTTTTTAAAGCTTAAATAAGTCTCTTTAGTGGGTTCTCCATTTGCAGATGCTACCAGCAGGGTATTGTTATCGCTGAAGCTTGCGTTTGGGTTTGAAGCATCCACATAGGTGCTCACATCCATTTCAACCTTGAAGCTTCCTGCCGATGCATAGGCTATACTTGCTAGAACTGCTAATCCCATGAGTACATACAAATATCTCAAACTAAATGCCTCCGATATAACTTGGATATACTACAGGTAAAAAGCCTTTATGTTCATATGCAACCTACATAAGTGTGCTCTGTTGCATATAGTCCTGATATGGCGGATATAGATGTTAATGCATCCCCATAGCATAGCTGGTTTTGGTAGTTGGTAGATGGTTTTGTAGTTGCTTTCAGTAAACACCATCGTCAACAAATACAATATTAGTAAACACCGGCAATTTATGGTAGCAGCCCTATAATTCATAATGAACGCCTCGTTCAGCCGAGATATTGTTCTCTCGACAATCTACTAAGAGAAATAAGAGAAATGCCCTACGTTAGGTTTATTAACGCATAACTTCTCTTGACTGCCGGGTGGTTGCTTGAGAATTGCGGCTCATTCATATTATATTATCTGCATAGTGTTGCTGCTGCCCACGATCGCGAACGCAGCGACAATTGACGTGAACTCAAATCTACAGGCTGCTATAAATGCCGCATCTTCCGGTGATACAATAAAAGTAGCTCCTGGAGTGTACGATAGAATAGAGATAGCAAAGAAACTCACCCTCATCGGCGACGGCGCAGTGATCAAGGGAAATGAGCGCGATGCCTGCGTACGAATACTTGCAGATGGTGTGAGCTTCTCCGGCTTCGTCGTAAGAAACGGCTTTTACGGAATAAGCCTGGATACTGTCAAAGGATGCAGGATCTACAAGAATACGGTGGTTTATTGTGCCCAGCCGGGAATTATGTTGAAGTTCTCCAATAACAATATCGTCCAGGGCAACAACGCGAGCTTCAATGGACTTGGAGGCGAGGGCTGGTATGGAATATATCTCACAAACTCGAATGAGAACCAGGTCATCGGCAATGTGGCGTATGGAAATGGAGCCTACGGCATCAACCTATTCCCGTCCTGCAATAATAATACCATCAGAGGAAACGTCCTGCAGGGGAATATGTATGGCCTTTATATGTTCACAGATTGCAGTAACAACCTGATCGAATCGAATACAATGAGCAAGAATACAAACTCAGGAATGGACATTCGCTTCAACTGCCATGACAACCTTATACTCAACAATACCATAGAGAACAACGTCGTCGCAGGAATAACCCTCATGGAGAAGTCGGGCAGCAACACCATAAAGGGAAATGAGATCTCAGGCAACCAGAGATACGGTATCCAGATTCAGAGCGACTCAAACGGTAACACCATAAATAATAACACAATATCTCAGAGCCAGACAGGAATATTCCTTGATGCCGACGGCAATCGGATTTATGGTAATAATATTATTGAGAATATAGTCCAGGCGGAGGATAGGGGCACAAATACCTGGAACGCGGCTTACCCTGTGGGCGGCAATCTGTGGAGCGATTACATCGGCGAAGATAAAATGGGTGGGCCCGGCCAGGATAAGCCTGGAAGCGACCGCTTTGGGGATACACCCTACAAGATCAATGAAAGGTCGGTGGATAAATATCCCATAATGGGCAAACAAACCCGTCAGGTCACGATAGTTGAAAAAAGCATATCCCCAACGAGTGCCCGGATAGGGGATAATATAGATATAAAAGCAAGGATTGCTGCCAAATACGGCCTTGCTCAAATAACTGTACGTGCCTTTGATCTTAAAGGGGTTGAAGCAAAGGCATATTGCCGCATGGTACAATCAGGCGATTATTATAGAGGGTCCCTCTCAACTGCGCTTCTGGATCCAGGAAGCTATGAGGTAGTCCTGAGCGCCAGGGATATGAGGGGATACGAGCTGAAGGAGACCCTGGGGGAGATAAAGGTTGTATCAAGAGATAGATTCGAATCATCTACATCAAGCTAAATGGGGGAGTTTCATGAGTCTGAACTCAAGTTACATCTTGGGAGCCTTTGTAGGGCTCATTATATTCATATCGTTGGTATGCGGTGCACATGCTGCCGAATGCCATGACCTGATAGGCTGCGATAGCAGTAACGGCGACTGGAACGGTCTCGCAAAGCTGGATGAGATAGGAAACCCAGCTGCTCAATCTCAGGTATCAAGCGCAAAGATACCCGAGCTGTCCAGAGAAAAGAGATGGAACATGTCGGGATATGGATTCGGGGATGAGGCGAGCAAAACATCTGCGAATAGTAATAGCAATAGCGATAGCGATAGTAATAGTAATAGTAATAGCAACAGTGCTCCAGATAAAAAGAGTATGGCGACAGAGAGCACATCCATAAATACCGCAAATGATAATGCAGCTTTGCAGCGAAGCGATGAATCCAAGAGGATGCTTGCATCAATGGATGATATCTCCAGCTCAGATATATTGGTAGATGTGAGCGAGAACTCAAGCACTCACATAAAGGGCTCTGTGGTCCTTCCTTATACGGAGTTCGACCTTTTGCCTGGAATTCCAAAGTCTCCAGCCGAAATAGCTCAGGTCCTGGGGAATGCGGGAATATCCCGCAATGACTCTGTGGTGCTTTATGGCGAATGTCTGCCCTGCGGCGGTGGCCCATCGCTTGCCACCTATGTCTATTGGATAATGAAGAGCATGGGGCACGAGAACGTCAGGGTGCTTGATGGAACTGTAGAGGACTGGGCCGCAGCCGGGCGCGAAACTACAAGTGAGGCTGAGATCAGGCCGAGCAAGATCTACGAACCCAAAGTCAGTTCGGACTTCAGCGCTCAATATGATTATGTGAAGAATGGCAATGCCCAGATCGTCGATGCAAGGACCATGTCCGAATATGGGCAGGGCAACATACCCGGGTCTATAAATTTGGATTATGACAGGGTGCTTAATAACCGCACGATAAAGAGCGATTCGGATCTGTTGAAGGTCTTTGCCATCCTGAGCAAGGATAGGCCGGTGGTAGTCTATACGAATACTGGAGTTAAAGCATCTGTTGTCTGGTTCGCACTTGAGATGATGGGCTATGATGCCAAGCTTTATTCCTGGCAGAACTGGCTTGAAAACCAGCCCCAGAAGAGCAATGCCGTGAATGCTACAGCTTGAACGGTGTTGATCATGGTTAAATGCGAGCGCTTAGGAAAAGATGGGCGCATGGCTAGAGGCTGTCTGAGTATACTATTGATAGCATCGATAATAGCCGCTGTGCTGGTTCCGGCTGCGAGCGCAGATTGTCCCTCTTGCGGAGGCGGCACTGCCCAGCAGCAGGCAGCCTGGGATAATGAAGCGTTAAACTTCCTGGCAGGCAAAACAGTAGAGTCTAACTCCAGCACTCCTACAGTATATGATGCTAAAGTAGCCAGGGCGAACAACCCAAGCTTAAAATCTTTTGGATTCAGCAGCGATACCGGCAGTGAGAACGCGAGTTCAGTGAAAGCTGATCCGCAGCCGGTTGCCAAGACTCAAACATCGCAAATCCAGACATTGCAGATTCAGACGCCACAGAGAAGCGGAAGCTTTGCAAAAGCCATTGCTTCGCTAACGGATGTAAAAAATGCCGATATAGTGCTTGATATCAGCCCGAACTCGACGGAATATATTGCAGGTGCCATAAACATAAACTATGAGAGCTTCTTTGGCGATGATAAGCGTGAAAAACCGGTATCTGAAGTTGCAAAGATTCTGGGTGACGCAGGCATTACTAGAAACGATTCTGTTCTGATCTATGGGGAATGCCAGCCATGCGGCGGAGGGCCCTCGGCTGCGACATATGTCTACTGGCTTATGAAATACCTTGGGCATGATAAAGTCAAGCTGCTGGATGGAGAGATCGAGACTTGGGTTGCTGCCAAACTCCAGACGCAAGATAAGCCTGCAGTTCTTCCTCCAAAGGTCTATACGCCCGCAATCAAGCCGGAGCTGCTCGCTAACTATGATTATGTGAAGAGCGGTATTGCCCAGGTCATTGATGCGAGGACGGTAGAGGAGTTTGAGGCAGGCTCTATAACAGGATCCGTGAATATACCCTATGATAATGTGCTGGATGGCAAGAGATTAAAGGATGAGGCATCTCTGAGGACTCTCTTCTCGAGCTTGAGCAAAGATAAGCCCGTTGTAGTATATACAAACACTGGAGTAAAAGGATCGATGCTCTGGTTTGCTCTGAATTTGCTCGGCTATGATGCCAGGCTGTACTCTTGGCAGGACTGGATGGATTATCAGACCCTTAACTTGAGCCTGGAAAATGTATCAGCCAATCCGAATCCTGCGAAGACTGGCGATATCATCAAGATAACAGCAGTCTTCAGACAGAGCGATGATAATACAATAAGCAGCCAGAAAAACGCGCCTTCGGGCAGCAAACTTGAAAATGATACAATCCTCAAGATCAAAGGATGCGCAACTTGCGGAGCTGAGGCATTCTTCTTGGATACGGGAGGCATCCACTCAGGCAATAATAATTCGGGGATTGTTCAGCTCGGTTCTACAGGCGCAGGCACCGCTAAGACACGAAAGTCATCTGGCCAGTCGAGCATAAAGTGCACGGCCATAATCACCAGCTCTGATGGCAGAGAGATCGATAAGAGAAGTATGCAACAGATATCCGATCGCGAATTTTTGGGCATCTGGAATGCTAACGTTGCCGGAGGAACTTATAAGGTTACAATAATTGCATCAACTCCAGGGATCACAAAGATCTTTAGGGATAAGGTTTCGATAGAGGTGGCAGGCTCTACCAGTAGGTATATTAACGTTGGAAAATAAAAGGGGAGGCGTGAACGCCTGGCGTCTCATATCCATTCTCTTTTTGGTGAGCATCCTCAGCTCTGCAGCTCAGCCTTCAGCCCTGCCTTCAGTCATGGCTGAGGATAAGGCCGTGCGATGGTTTCAGTCTGAGTATAATAACTACTTCAAGACAAATCAAAATGATGATACCCCACCAGAAATCTTCGATGCGAGCACCACGCCTTCGGTCATCAAACAGGGCGAGCTTGGAACTGAGCTCAACGCCTACGTCTATGATCCTGCAGGGATTGAGCAGGTCTATGCAGAGGTTGGAAACCGGATGAATCTCATGTTGGATCTAAATAAGGATAACAGGTATACCGGCTACTGCAACTCAAATCTTCCGCCCGGGACTTATAAAGTCACAATAATTGCAATAGATAAAGCCGGCAATGCAGCCCGCATACAGGCGCCATCCCTCAAAATCCTGGATCCAGGCGACCTCAATGGGAACGGCATCGAGGACTCACTGGAGAAGCAGAAGGATAAAGATCTCAGGGTTATAGTTCTGCACGACGATAATCTCAGCGGCTTTGGTCCGGCCAGCAGTCAAGACGGCCTGAAGATTCTTCCGGGAAGCTCCATGACTCTGCCCAGCGATAAACTCAATGAGCTGTCAAAGATTAAGGGCGTCAAAGGTATCTATAAGGATCAGAAGCTCAAGGTGCTCGATGATTCGGAAGATGACTATCCCGATTTATCTGATAACCCTTCTGCTACTGCCGCATCTTCCGAATCCTTAGCCGGAGGCAGCATAGATGATCCACGGAAGGGACGTAGCCTGAAAGGTGATGGCGAAGTTGTGGCATTAATAGATACGGGCGTAGACCCAAATCATAAGGCTTTAAATGGGAAGGTCGTCGCCTTCAAGGACTTCGTGAACAATCAGACAGCGCCATATGATGATAACGGCCATGGCACACATTGCGCAAGCCTCATAGCCGGCACAGGGGCGCTTCCCGGGGTGGCACCGGATGCCAAGCTGGTAGTTGTAAAAGTCATGGATAGAGATGGAGCATGCTACCTTTCAGACGCAATTAGAGCACTCGCCTGGTGCCTCGATAATAAGGATCGATACGGGATCAAGGTGATATCTTTCAGCGTTGGAGGCGAGAGCCCAACTGAGAGTACATCGCTTTTGGATGAGGCCTGCAATAGGATGGTAGATCAGGGTATGGTCGTGTGTGTGGCTGCGGGAAACTCCGGTCCGGCATCAAGCTCAATAGTTATACCGGGCGATGCAGAGAAGGTGATAACTGTAGGGGCAACAGACAAAATGGGCACGATATTCGATCGCTCATCCCGTGGGCCTGTAAACAATGGCGAGATCAAACCGGATATCGTGACGATAGGAGTGAATGTTGTATCTGCGCTGGCAGGCTCAAAGGATGGCTATAGCACAATGAGCGGCACATCCATGGCAGTTCCACAGATTGCAGGTGCTGCTGCGCTTATTCTTGAGGCTGCGCCGGATCAGCAGCCCTCAGATGTAAAGAGAGTTCTTCTGAAAACTGCCGATGATCTCGGCAATCCCGGACCTGACAACGATTACGGCTATGGCGCTCTGAACCTGACAAATGCGCTGGATGGTTTGTTGAGCAAGGACTTGGAGGCACCCACCCTCGATGCGCTAAAACTGAGCAGCAACGATGCTAGTGTTGGCGATCCCGTGATGATTGAGGCCAGAGCATCTGGGGATATAAAGGCGATTAGCTCAGAGGTTGTGGGTCCAGATAGAACTCTGGAGATTCCCATGGATGACTTCGATTCCAATGGAATTTACTCAGCGCGCTGGGAAACAAGCTTCTGGTCTCCTGGAGATTATAAAATAACGGCAGAGCTTCAGGGCACTTATGGGGAGGTGGCGTCAATTACAGTCCCTTTCCGCCTGCTACCGAGATGAGGCTCGTATGCCTCTAGAGCAATGGACGGAGATCGTCCGGTTTGGCAAAAGAATAGTTCAGGCGGGCTTGACAAGCTCTCGTTTCGGCAATATAAGCCTTCTTAGAGGCAATGATATTATCATAACGCGCACGGGATCTCTGCTTGATGAGCTGGATGGGGACCAGATCATAGATGTTGATCTATCAGGGCCCTGTCCAAAGGATAAGATCGCCAGCACAGAGGTGTGTGTGCATAGGGCAATCTATAACAAAACCTCTGCAAAGGCTGTAATACATACACATTCGCCTTATGCCGTTGCCCTTTCGCTCATAGAGGACGAGATTGAGCCAATAGATAGCGAGGGAAAGCATTTTTTGGGGCCAATGCCTGTTGTCGATGGCAGTTTCGGCACAGATATCCTTGCTGAGAATGTTTCTTCGGCGCTTATGGATCATAGCGCATGCATTGCCCGCGGACACGGTGCATTTGCTGCTGGCAAAAGTCTTACTGAAGCATATACAATAGCCTGCATGGCAGAACACAGCTCTCAAGTGCGCTACCTGGTTATGGTCTATAAGAACGATTAATTGTATTATATATAATCATATAATATTTTCCCACAATAAGATATATTATTTTCACAATAACATATCTTTGAAAAAGTCTATGCCGATAATGAAGGGATAAACGTGGCCGAATAGTAATCCTATCTCAGGGAAAGATTTATATCTTAACCATCCAACCCTTTAGTCGAGCGGGTATTCCTTATTTTCAAAATCCACACTGAACCCCCACTCTCCTACCCGCTCACACTATTCCTACGGCGCATTTTATCAATAGGTCTATTCTTCTATTGATAAAGTTATCAAAAGATCTATTAATGTTGTAGGCAGTTTTATTGGTATGAACTCCTCGTTCCAGATAGGGAAGATTTGGGGTATCCCCATCAAGCTCCATTGGACATTTATCCTGGGCATAATCTGGGTTGCTATAGTCTATGCATCGATAAGTACCGTCTGGCGGGGAATGATCTACGGCTTCGCGGGAGTGGAGCAGGCGGATGCAAGATGGATTTATTCATTTATCTTTGCGATACTCCTCTTCATCTGTGTGGGTCTGCATGAGCTGGGCCACTCATATATTGCCAGGCATAATGGGATTGGCATCAGGAGCATAACTCTGTATATATTCGGCGGCGTCTCGGCAATGGAGGATATACCCAAGAATCCAAAACTTGAGCTTATAATGGCTGCAATTGGTCCCGGGGTCAGCGGGGTTCTGGGCATCATCTGCATATTGCTATATTTCGAGTCTGCTGTTGCTCTCGGCGGAAGTCACCCATTCAGCATACTGCTTTGGACATTAGGACTAATTAATCTGATATTGATGGCATTCAACCTTCTTCCGGCCTTTCCGATGGATGGAGGCCGTGTTCTCAGGGCCTGGTTTGCAGAACATATGCCTTATGCCATTGCCACGCGCAGGGCAGCTGGAATCGGGAAGATGTTCGCGATATTGATGGTGGTATTGGGAATAATCTCCCTCAACTTCGTTCTGCTGTTAATTGCATTTTTTATATATATAGGCGCATCGGAGGAGGAGAGGGCGACCACTGTCGATATCTGCCTCTCGGGTATAAAGGTTAGAAATATAATGTCCTCGGATGTTCGCACAGTCACCCCGGATAAGAACCTCCGGGACTTAACCGATCTCATGTTCAGAGAAAAACATCGAGGCTATCCCGTTATTGATAACGGTGCTCTGGCAGGAATAGTTACCCTGGATGATGTTCAAAGAGTTCCTGAGGATCAGCGTGGTACGACGACTGTCGGACAGGTTATGAGCAAAAACCTATATGTAATTGGACCTGATGAAGAGGCATCTACTGCAGCAAAGATGATGAATGAACGGAGAGTTCGCAGGCTTCTTGTTATAGAGAATAAGAACTTGGTAGGAATAGTCTCCAGAGAGGATCTAGTGAGGGCCATGGAGCTCTGCTCTGAGCGCCCTGAGCGATGACAATACCAAGGGGTAATCGATTTGGAGAATACAGATAATCAAAATAAAGATTCTACGCCGCCATTATGCGAGACCAACACCCTGGGCCAGGGTATAGGTACAAGTTCTCCATCAGGCGAGCGTCATGAGGTAATAATACTCGGGACAGCCCACGTCTCAGAGAGAAGCGTCCAGGAAGTCACTAAAGCTATTGAAGAATCAAGACCCGATATAGTCGCTGTAGAGCTGTGCCCTGCGAGGTATCGGACGCTTACCGGCCAGGAGGAGGAGCAGGAGATAAAGATAAGCGAGCTTCTTAGCGGCGGAAAGCTCTACTACCTCCTTGTTCAGTGGTTCCTTGCATATGTCCAAAAGAAAATCGGATCAGAGCTGGGTGTGAAACCCGGATCTGAAATGCTCGCGGCAATTGAATCGGCCAGAATGGTGGGTGCACGCGTAGCTCTTGTCGATAGAGACGTAGGAATAACCATACAGCGTTTCTGGTCTGCTATGGGAATTGCAGATAAGACAAAGCTGATATTCTCGCTTCTGCCTGCAGTCTTCGGATGGGGCAATGAAGAGATCGATATTGATAATATCACACAGGAGGACATTGTCTCCCAGATGATCTCCGAGTTCAGGAAGGTATCACCAACAGCTGCAAATGTGCTCGTCGATGAGAGGGATGCCTACATTGCCAGGAATCTCTACCAGCTCTCGATGCAAGGAAAAGTGCTTGCTGTTGTAGGAGCGGGCCATAAAGAGGGTATAACAAGACATCTCGCACATCCCGAGGCTATTCCTGCTATAGAAGCCCTTAAGGAGAGGCCAAAGAAGAGAATAACATTTGCCAAGGTCTTCGGGCTCGCGATAACTCTGCTTATACTGGCAACCATCGGGCTTATACTGATAGAGGCCAGGTCAAGCCAGAACATACTTCTTGCCTTCGGTATCTGGTTCATTGTGACTGGAGGTTTGAGCTGCCTGGGCGTTGTTTTGGCGAGAGGCCATCCCTTCTCAGCAATGACTGCGCTTGCAGTTGCATGGATGACGACGCTGAATCCCTTCGTAGCTGCCGGCTGGTTTGCAGGGATGGTAGAGGCATGGTGGCAAAAGCCGACTGTAAGCGATCTTAGGCGTCTGGCACAGGCAGAGAGCTTCGATGACATGATGGGGAATAAGTTCTTCAAGGTAATCTTGGTCGCTGCTTTGGCAAATCTGGGAGCAATGGCCGGGACATTTCTGGGAATTTATTTGATATGGCAGAAGCTTGGATTGGTCAATCCGTCAGAGCTGGTAGCAAATATAACGCATATAATATGAATAAGGGGGTACGATAAGAGATTAATGGCTCGTCGAAGTTGCCATTATCGTATCCTCACTTCTCTTCAACTATCTTTAGGCCAGCGTTCTTGAGCTTATTGCGCTTTGCCGCATTCAGCAGCATTGGCGTGAGGCTCTCTATCTGGGCAGATACTGCAAGCGGCCCGATATCAAGCGGCCGAAGGTTCTTTATATCCCTTGCAAGTCCGGCAACTACATCTTTGGACTGCTTATCGTCGCCGCAGATCATGGCATCTCCCATCAGTTCCAGACCCCTGTTATGAAGAGCATTCGCGCAGATTGTATGAAAGGCAGATACTATTCTCATGCCCTCCGGCAGAAGAGCCTTTGCCTGAAGTGCCGCGCAGCCCTGTGATAGCGGATTATACTCAAAATATTTTCCATTATAGCTCATAGGCACCACAGGAGATACAACTATCTGGTTAGAGTATGACGCCTTAAGGTCAGAGGTCACTGAGATAAGATGCTCATATGGTATGCAAAGTACAACGATATCTGCAGCCTTTATAGCGCTGCCGTTATCTGTTCCCCAGATATTTCCAGCGCCGTGAAGGATTGCCTGAACCTCTTTAACGCTCTCTATTGCCTTCTCGCTCTTTCTAGAGCCTATAATGATCTCATGCATAGCCGACCAACGGACTGCAAAGCCTGTGCCTATGTCTCCAGTACCACCAACAAGAGCGATCTTCATGCTAAACCTTTAAGATATGACTATTATTTCACGGTTTTGAGCCGAGAATAAACTCCTGCAGTATCCTTGAAAGCACGATGTAGATTACGACTCCAAGACCTATACTCTTGAATATTCCAAGCCTTTCGATCCCCAGGATAACTGTCGCAATATAGCAGAGCCAAGGGAATGCAAAGATGATCAGCCCGCTCGCATAATCAACCACAACACCCTTTCCTCCCTCTGCATAGATCAGCAGGAAGGTAAAAACGGTCTGAACAGGCAATGTGGCTATGAATGCGGCAGTTGTACCTCTCCCCAGGCTTGCCAGGTAGATGGTGAGCATAGTTATGGTCCCGCCGATAAGGAAATATATGAGAAGTCGGGCCTCGAAGCCAGCCAGAAATGCAAAGTAATTAGGAAGCTGCATATCAAAACCTTTTTAGAAGGGATGGCACGAGATGCGAAAGGGAGTAGCAATGAAGGGGGTAATAAACGT
>JBHGAU010000026.1:0-62938 GCA_041946675.1 Methanotrichaceae archaeon
TAAAATCTCCGCATCTAAATGGCTATCTCTGATCAAGTTATTTGAATTATCCATCTCTGCTAGAAGAGCATCTTCAGAAGTAAAATTGAGCTATGATACGGCACTTAGAGCTTTTGATATCATAAGGCTGTCAATATTGCATGATTCAGTACTTGAAAGGGATGGCAAAGTATCGGTTGATATCGTGAAAGACGTATCAGCTGAAACATTAATGAATGAAACGGTAAAGAAAGCGCGGCGCGGGAGCATTGTATATACTGATAAATGGAGAAGCTATGATTCATTGACGTTTTGTTGATATAAACATCTCAATATGGATCACAAATATGAGTTTAAGCAAGGGAAGAGATATATTAATGGCGTAGAGGGTTTCTGGAGTTTTGCCAAAGAAAGATTAATAAAACATCATGGGATATCATGGCATAAATTCCTTCTTTACTTAAAGGAAATAGAATGGGGATATAATAATAGAAATGGAGATATCTTTGATCTGATAGTTCATTATATGCCAGGCCAGTTAAATTGGAAGACGATAAAGAATAATTAAGTATAGACAAGTTGAGTTTAGGGGCAAGTTATACGCAATTACCCTCTATTATACTACCATATAAGAAGGTTGGCGCTGGCCATAAATAATAGAGAGAGCCTCGGTTTATTAAAGGAATTTGCCATGGCACGAACCATCAAAGAAGAGGAATATGCCGAAAAACGTAACGGCATCTTGGATGCGGTGCAACGGTTGGTGTATTCCAAAGGCTACGAGCGGATGACGATCAAGGATATCCTGGAGGATGTAAACATCTCCAGCGGTGCGTTCTATCACTATTTCCGCTCAAAGCCGTCGGTACTAGAAGCGTTCATCGAACGGATACAGGAGGAGGTGGGGAAATCACTGCCGCCCATCATCCATGATCCGCACCTGTCCGCCATCGAAAAACTCCAGGGCTTCTTTGACACTCTTTACCGTCTGAGAGTCGCCCACAAGGTTGATATCGTCAATCTCTGGCGCGTCTGGTACACCGACGAGAACGCCATCGTCCGCCAGAAGGTGGACGAGGCGGTTCTGGAGCAGCGCGCTCCGCTGCTGATGGAGATCGTCCATCAAGGCATTCAGGAAGGCGTCTTCGCAACTGCCTATCCTGACCAGGCGGGCATTATCATCCTTTCCCTAATGCATGGCATGGGGAACACCATTGCCAGGTTACTGCTCTCTTTAGGGCAGGAATGCGACGAGCAGCGCTGTGTCGAGGAGATTGTCACAGTACATGCAGCCTATATGGATGCGATTGAGCGCGTGCTGGGCGCGCCTCAAAATTCCCTATACCGTGCTGACGCCGAGATGGTGAAGATGTGGGTGGCTGCGTTGCAAGGTGATGATCATCTATGAACGAAAATAATCAAAAGAGGTACTCGGCGCATGATCTCATTGCAGTCGCCGTCTTCTATGTCCTCAACATCCTTATGTTCCCCGTCACGCTGATCGGCTACGTGATCTGGATAGGCAAGGCATATCTCGCCGGGCGCAAGTCGGGCGTATCGACGACAGCGCAAGGACCACTTTCTGTGCGCTGGTTCATGCACAACCTCGGCACTAGGGAAGACGAGCCAGCGAACCAGCTGATGATGCTGCTGCCAGGCGTCTCCTCCCTGGGTGTGCGCCTTGGGGCTGGTCCCATGCTGCTGGCCCACCGTATGACTGGCTACGTGCCCAGGGCCTTTAGGTACCCCTTTGAGGGCGACGTTCCAGTGCAGTACGAGGCCTCTGCCCGGCAGGCCTTCTTCGATGCCGTTATCGATCGGTACCTAGACGAGATCACACAGTTCGTCATACTTGGCGCAGGATTCGACACACGCGCCTTCAGACTGCCCAAGGACACTTCGGTCCGATCCTTCGAGATCGATGCCCCGGAGACTCAGGCAATCAAGCGCAAGATGCTAGAGAAGGCCGGAATCGACTCGACTGGGGTAACGTTTGTAGCCGCCGACTTCGAGAAGGATGATTGGCTCATCCGGCTCGTGGAAGCGGACTTCGATCCCAACAAGCCAGCTCTGTTCCTCTGGGAAGGCGTGATCATGTACCTGGACCGGGAAGCCGTCGAAGCCACCCTGCGTAAGATCGCCAGCAATGCCAAGGGCAGCGTTGTAGCTTTCGACTACTTCACTACAGAGCCCCTCGATTCTCAGGCGCTTTATTGGCGCTATGCGAGAGCGACGACTAGAGCCGCTGGCGAACCGCTGAAATTCGGGATAGACAGCACTCCGTCATCAAGAGAGCGTCTTGTTGAGTTCCTCCAGTCTTGCGGACTCACACTCGGTGAGCATCGCACCCTTGGGCAGGAGACGGAGGATAAGCGAGCCTGGGGTGGCTTCGCAGTCGCCATCGTGAAGTGAGCGGTTCACGCTAGCAATGATCGGATGGCGCAGCTGAGCTGTATATAGGGCGTGGATCGCCGATGTGGAATAACGATGACGATACGGCCGTTCTCAGGGATGCCAGCGGAAATGTAGTTCACAGAGGATGGGATGAAGGTCACTATGGATAGGCTTGAGGGGAACATGGCGGTCCTTTTGATAAGGGATGATGAGAGCATAAAGTTCAATATGCCCACCGCGCTCCTACCTGAGGGCATCCAGGAAGGGGATATCCTGGAGATCTCTATTATAAAAGATGCGCAGGCGACTGAGGATGCCAAAGCGAGGGTTTCGGGCCGGATTGAGCGGCTGAAGAGAAAGAGTCAAGATAGGTCAGGACTCATTTAGGACCCGGGACAATAGGGCCATCAGTTTTATCTTACTATTACGCGAAATCCTATTAGATCGGAAGCAAAAATAAAATGTTAGTAATTATTAATACTCCTCTAATCAAAAGTAGAGTAGAATGGGATGTTATTTAATCTAAAGAGAACTGCAGCAGATCCGCTAAAAAAAGTTCGAAAAAGCTCCAATCAGTCTCTGCAGCATTTTATAACACATTCATCATGGAATGAGCGAATCGTAATCGATAGAATTCAGAAAAAGGTAAGCAAAATAATTGGCGATTCTGTTGAAGTCTCACTCCATATTATCGAGGCATTCTATTCGATCTTGCGGTTACAGTTTGCGATAAAGCCAAAGAAGCGTGCCCAATCTGCGTGATAGGCCTCAAGGCTATTTGTTTTCTGAGAATTATCAGATTTATCAGAAAAATCTAAATTCTCAGAAGAATCAATATCATATCGAGGCATGAATATGGCTGAAAATGAGAGGGAACCGTGCTGCTGTCCTTCGGGCGTGATGAGTTGCTGCAAAGTGGAATCAATAGTAAGCGTGGATGAGAGGGGACAGATGGTTCTTCCCAAAGATCTCAGAGAAAAAGCAAAGATAAAACCGGGAGATAAGCTGGCTGTAGTGAGCATGGAGAGAGATGGAAAAGTTTGCTGTCTCTCTTTGATCAAAGTCGAGGAGCTCGAGGGCATGGTAAAATCGATCCTCGGACCGGTTATGGATGAGATTTTCAAAAGATGAATATATTGTAATTAGATAGAATACAATTAGATAAAACGTTATACATTTAGATGAAAGGTGAAGACATGAATGAGCAAGAAATAAAGAAGGTCGTAAGAGAAAGGTATGCCCGCGTTGCAAAGCAGGGCAGTTCATGCTGTTCAACTGGGTGCTGTGGGGGAACCGACAAGCCCATGGATATCAGCAGGAGAATTGGCTATACTGATGAGGAAACGCAGGCTGTGCCAATAGGCTCAAACCTGGGGTTAGGCTGTGGCAACCCGACTGCCATTGCATCGATCAAAGAGGGAGAGACTGTCCTTGACCTGGGATCAGGCGCAGGCTTCGATTGTTTCCTTGCTGCAAATAAAGTAGGGCCAAATGGCAAGGTCATAGGGGTTGACATGACCGAGGAAATGCTGGCGCAGGCGAGAGCCAACGCCATTAAAGGAGGCTATAAAAACGTGGAGTTCAGACAGGGTGAGATCGAGAAGTTGCCTGTCGAGGATAACACGATCGACGTGATAATCTCCAACTGCGTCATCAACCTTGTGCCGGATAAGAAGAGAGCTTTTCAAGAGGCATTCCGAGCGCTAAAACCCGGCGGAAGGCTGATGGTATCGGATATCGTTCTGCTCAAGAAGCTGCCGGAACTCGCAAGGGAATCAGTCGAGGCATATGTCGGCTGCATTTCCGGCGCCATGATGAAGGATAAATACCTTGATGCCATAAAATCAGCCGGCTTTAAGGATGTCTGCGTTGTCGATGAATCGATTTTCCCGCTAGATTGTATGGCTAACGATCCTATAGGCGGGAGAATTCTGGAATGCATTAAGGTATCTGAAGGACATCTAAATGAGGTTGGAGGCTCGATATCCAGCATAACAGTCAGCGGCATCAAGCCTGCGGATGAACCAGGAAGCATTTGAAGCCGGGAGCCCTACTGCTTAGGGATCGAGAAAGAAACCGTTAAGTACAACTCAGCTTGCCCAGCAGCTCACATGCCTTGCAGATATCTTTGACACACGGCTCGCCGCAGATCCCGCATGATGCCAGGTCCATCTGAGTCCATCTGCTGCCGGCGAGCTCTGAAAACTTTTCAAAGCTCTTCAGGATAGACTGCTTTGTCCCGGGATAGAGATTTTCGAGCCTGTTTATCATATCCCTGACATCGGCTCTCAACGATAATTTGGCGTAGGGGCATTCTCTTGAATCGACATAGATCCCATTGGTCATGCAATAAAGGGCGGTTTCTTTCTCAGGGATCTCACGAAAAGGCTTAATCCTGGGTACCAGCCCGGGCTGAACACGCCGGGGTCTGAACCTCATCAGACGCTCGATGTCGCCTTTCAGATAGTTCATCAAAACCGATTGGGCTTCGTCGTCGAGATTGTGACCAGTTGCCACTTTTGTGGCTCCCATAAGCTTAGCAGTTCTATTCAATGCATTCTTTCTGAACACTCCGCAGTAAGTGCACGGAGCAACCTCTTTTCCTTCGATAATATCATCCAAATCAAAGCCGAACAAATCCCTGAATGAGACTATCCTGTGCTCAATTCCAAGGTCTTCTGCAATCCTTTTAGCGGACCTTATCGTATCATCTCTATAGCCTTTTATGCCTTCATCTACTGTTATCGCGAAGATCTTAACATCCATGCCTGTCAGGATGCTGTTCAGAGCGTAAAGAAGGGCGATGCTATCCTTGCCTCCGCTTACTGCGACAGCTATTCGATCGCCTTCCTCTACCATATGCCTCTTTTCCAGAGTTACCTCAACTCTTTCGTCGAAGTCCTCTATGAAGTGACTTGCGCATAGGTGCCTGCCCGAGTATCTTTGTGAAACTATGGCATTCTCATCACACTTAGAGCATCTCATTCTGCCTCAATATCTCGATAACATAGCTTGATATAGATTACCGGCCTAGTTTTATAATAGCTCCAATTGCAGCTAATGTTTGTCAAACATGAAATGTATGGATAATATAAAACACGATACGCTTCTTGAAGGAGCTACCTTTAAGAGCGCAAGAGAGTTTATCCGGAGGAACTTCAAGGAAGTATATTATGTCCCGCCCGGATACAAGATCTTGAAGGACTGCTATCTAGTGGGAGTTCCTCCAATAGCCGTAGCAATAGAAAATTCGAATCTTATATTTCCTATAGTCAAGCCCCATTATGGAACATTTGTTGTCAAAGCACAGGCTGAGCAGGATATCACCAAGCTGAGAGATCATAAGATATCGACCATAAAGACGTAGTATTGGAATCTCATAGATCTATTCCAGGATATAAGGTCTCAAATTTTTCTCCGCTGCATGGCCATTTCGTGAACCTATTGATATTGAATTCGGTTACTGTCTAATAACTATCCTCCGATACCTACGAGCGGCAACATGGTCAGTATCCTTGGGCTGCCTCCCAACAATATCGAGATTATCGCCAATACTACGAAGATTATGACAAGCCATTTGGCAACCTCCATGGATACTCCTGCGACTCCCCACATTCCCAGTACAGCCGCTATTATGGCAAGTACGAAGAAGATTATTGCCAGTGTAAGCAAATCTGCCACTTATACACACTCCATATCAGTCTTAATTCCATATTCTAAATTGCATTCAAAACTACTTATACTTTTTTGGTAAGATTGTTTAAAATTAGCGAAGTAAAATATGTTATAAGATTTTATCTAGCTTTATTTTTTCCTGCCATCCCATAGGCTACCTTTGCATCGGCATCGCGGCCAAGGGCTGTTAAGATATCACCCTTTGCATTCCAAGCATCCTTATTTCTAGGCTGCAGCTTTGTTGCCTCATCGTAAGCCTTGAGGGCATCCTCATATCTGCCTTCTGCCTTCAGGATCTTGCCCTCTTCGAGCCATGCCTTTATAAGCGAGCCATCTATCTTGATCGCATTATCGAGCGCTTCCAAGGATTCGTTATTTTCCCCCATGTTTTCCAGTATAAGCCCCTTATTATACCAGGTGCTTGCGCTCTCTGGGTCGATCTCCAATGCCCTATCGATAGACTCAATCGTCTCATCATTTTTTCCAAGCGCTGCCTGCAGTAGACCCTTATTGTTCCATGCCTGCGAACTGGAGCTGTCAAGCTCTGTCACTTTATCAAAGCTTTTTAAGGCATCTTCATTCTTTTTCAGCTTCATCTGAATTATTGCCTTAAAACTCCAGCCGCTAGCATCTGTAGAATTCTGCGCCAAGTACCTGTTTATATCCTGAAGCGCGACCGCATAAGAGCCGTTGGAGTAATCCCTTGTCGATTTGATAAACCAGCTGTTCGCATCCTGGCCCTCAGTCAGAACTGCCATCATGGCTGCTGATATCAGGGTAAGTGCTATAAGGGCTATGTATCTCATACTTTCTAATATATTGGGCGGAGTGCATATACCTTGCGGTCGATATCATTACGTAGATGTGGCCACTCTATGCAAGAAGGTCGTTATTTAAAAGACGGATTATTGAACTATGAAGTGGTAAATATTATAAGAGCATTAACCTGAGAAAGATGGTCCCATAAAGGGCGATAGCTGTACGCTGGTCATTGTTCCACAGTCTATGCTCCCTTTCATGAGGCTACATCTATAGGATGCATATTTAGCTTATCCATAACTTGGTAAAAATTTGATAGTAAAATTCTTCAATAACCCCAGGGGATACTTACATCTTCCACTTCTCGACCTGGTCTTCACGCCACTTCTTGACAGCCTCCCATATTGGCAGCGGATCTACGCCGTGAACCCTGATGTATTCGTCGCGTTTATATTCATTCATATTTCCATCGATGAAATGATATGTTGCCTGATCGGCCTGTAGCCTGACCCCTGTGGGAATCGCTGCGGGATTCTTGCAGACATCTGTGCAATAGCTCTTTCCCTCTTCACCGCCCTCTTTCTCAACCTTGAATGGCTTTCCGCAGCTGGGACAAACACCCAGCAGCAATTGATTATTCTCTTCCTCGCTCATATTCTTACTCCGGGTTTAGGTAAAAATGCAAATCCCTTTACAAATTTGTATATGATGTTATTTATTTCTTCCTCTGCACAAGTTTTCAATGGAAGAGAGCAATGGAAATATATGCTTACGATGACACTACAGAGGCTATATGTTAAGACGGATAATAATGCTAAATATAATACAGATTAGGCCATCTCTTGAGAAGGCTGGAAATATCCTCGCATCAGATTGCCAAGGCCGATAAAGATAGGGGTATGTTACCCTCGATGGCATGCCTCTAATCCTGCTTGATACCTTCAGCCTCTTCCACAGTGTACCCCTTATGGACTATTGAGCAGAGCCTCCTCACAAGAAGTGTGGGATTCTCGGCCTGGAATATATTTCGGCCAATAGCCACTCCTGCAGCTCCGACGCCTAAGGCATCATAAACCATCTGCAGTAGATCCCTCTCTGTGTTCATCTTCGGCCCGCCTGCAATCACAGTCGGAACATTGCAGCCTTTCACGACCTCTTTGAATGTCTCAGGAGAACCAGTATAATTGGTCTTGATTATATCTGCACCGAGTTCCGAGCCGATGCGGCTCGCAAGCTTTACATACTCAACATTGTGCTCGGATTTTACCTTTGGCCCGCGCGGATACATCATTGCAATCAATGGAATGCCCCATAGATCGCAGGTTCTTGCAGTTCTTCCCAGATCATGAAGCATCTCGGCCTCATCTTCTGCACCGACGTTGATGTGAATGCTGACTGCATCAGCGCCCACCCTTATTGCATCCTCCACTCTTGTCACAAGGACCTTATGATTTGGATCAGGGCTGAGCGAGGATGAAGCAGAGAGATGAATTATCAGGCCGATGTCTCTTCCGTAGCCTCTATGGCCATGCATCGGCAGTCCCATATGGCCAAGGACTGCATTTGCTCCGCCTTCGGCAACTTTGTTTACAGTGGCAGGCATATCGATCAGCCCATCTATTGGTCCCACTGATATGCCGTGATCCATTGGAACTATGACAGTCCTCCTGGTCTTTCGATCAATAATGCGCTCTAATCTGATGGCTTTTCCGATCTTACTCATAAACAGATGCAAGGGAGCAGTGGAGTTAAAGCTGATGGTTGATGCCAAATCTAATCCTGAGCATAGTCTTCCCCGGGCAGCAATAGAGCTATGAGTATGCAAGACATAAATCAAATTAGATTGATGGCATGAAATCTGAAGTCATGAGCTCAAGGGAAAAAACTAAAGAAGATGATGATTGCAAGAAAAAGCTGGAGGCTTTGCTGGAGTATCTCAAGCATAACCGCGGCTTCGATTTTACAGGATACAAGCGAGAGAGCCTGACAAGGCGCATTCGCAGACGTATGCAGATAATCAACATCTCCGATATCTCTGATTATAAGATCTACCTTGAGAACCATCCGAACGAGTTTTCAGAGCTGTTCAACACTATTCTGATTAACATCACATCATTCTTCAGAGATAAGGAGGCATGGAACGCTCTTGCAAAGGAGGTGCTGACTAAGATAATTTCATTGAAAAATAAGGATGATCCCATCAGAATATGGTCTGCAGGCTGTGCTACGGGCGAGGAGGCATACACAATAGCGATCCTGATGGCGGAGCTCGTAGGTGAGAGAAGACTCAAGGATAACGTCAAGATCTTCGCTACAGATATAGATGAAGCAGCCCTGGCTCAGGCACGCCGTGCGAGCTATACGATGAATAATCTGCAGAGCGTGCCTGCAGACCTGAGAGATAAATATTTCCAAATTATCGGAGGCACATACATCGTCAGGCCCAATATTCGGAGATCCGTGGTCTTCGGACGGCATAATCTGACGCATGATGCCATAATACCGCATCTGGATCTTCTGATATGTAGAAACACATTAATGTATTTCAATGCAGAGACCCAGGCCAGCATTCTGTCAAAATTCCATTTTGCACTAAATGATCCAGGATATCTCTTCCTGGGGAGGGCAGAGCTTTTGCTGATGCACTCAAACCTGTTCACGCCAGCTAATTTGAAATGCCGCATCTTCGTAAAAGTAAAGACAAAACGCTGACAACAGGATGCAATTATTCAATTTTAATATCGAATGCAAAGGATCGCTATTATTTATGGTCCAGTTCATATTTTAAATCTGAAATGATATTTTGCATACAGCAGATATTATTAGGACCAACTGCTTTAATACTATTAATGCCCATCAACTAGCGGGGGAATATCATGATGATTACGAGAACGTTGGCCATACTATGTGGAATCATAGTCCTTGCCGTCTCGGCTGGCTTAGCACAAAATACGGTTTCCGCAAATGGAGAGGGAACTGTAACAGTGCCTGCGGATGTAACTATCATCACTGTGAGTGTTGAAAGCAATAATCAGAATGCCACACTGGCCGCAAATGAAGTCCAGAATAAGCTGAATAAAGCTGAGGATGCAGTTGTTGCAGCCGGAGTAAATAGACAGGATATACTCTCAGGGCAAGCAAGCGGTACATCAAGCTTCCAATCCAGTAGCAGAGTCTGTAGAATTGTAAATAATACCACGATCTGCGATGTTACATCCAGCGCAGCCAACAAGATAATGAAGTCAATCTCAGTCAGGATCAATACAATTGACCAGGAAAGGATAAACGATGTCATCAACGCTGCTAAATCAACAGGCTCGGATGCCTCAGTCACGGGCTATAGTCTGAGCAATGCCAAGAGCGCAATTGCTGAGGCCAAAAAGAGAGCTGTGCAAAACGCAAAAGAGAACGCAGAGGCAGAGGCAAGTGCTGCAGGTGTGAGTGTTGGAAAAGTGCTGGATATATCCGATTATGGGGCATATCCCTCAATGAGCATGTCCCAGTCGGGAATGGTAGATGTTACGTCCTATGTGATTGTGACCTACCAGATTAATGGGTAATGGAGCAATCAATGGTAAGGTAACAACATCAATCCCACTTTTTATTTTAACCTGATCATTCTACCATAATCCTTATGAGCCTTTAAGTATACTATTTCAGAGGGAATGTTATGAAAGGATTTTGCATAATACTTTTGGGATCAGTGATGGTAATGGCTATTGTCTCGCTTGGTTCTGCGGCAGACATCAACAATGCATCAAAGATTATAATCCAGGGCGATGGCAAGGTCAATGCAGCTCCTGATCAGGCGATAATCATCCTTGGCGTTGAGACAAGGAACATTAGCGCTTCAGTTGCAGCTACACAGAATGCCGAGCTTATGAACAAGACCATAAATGCGCTGCTTGCTACAGGAATAAACAAATCCGATATCCAGACAAGCACCTACAGCTTATCCATACCTGCACCAAACGATCAGCTAGCAGCCGTCCAAACCGGGAATACCACGAAACCTCCCGAGTTCGTTGCAACAAACCAGGTCACTGTGATGACCAACAACACCAGCGGGTTAGGAAAGATCTTGGATGCAGCCATAGCTGCAGGCTCGAACAATGTTCAGAGCATCAATTTCCAGCTAAGGGATCCAAAGCCTCAGATGGATAGGGCTCTTGCACTAGCTATAGCGGATGCCCAGAGAAAGGCTCAGGTCATTGCCAAGGCAGCAGGCGTGAAGATCGGACGCGTGCTTGAGATATCCGGAGGATATAGCTACGCAGCACCTGCAGCCAGATATGATTTAGTATCTGCAGCAGCCCCAACACCGGTTCTGCCCGGCCAGATGGAGGTTACCGCAAGCATATCCATGACCTACGAGATAAGCTAGCGGAAGATCCCTCTTTTCTTTTGCTATGAGCTATTGTCGTAACTGCTAGCAATACATCGATTCTGAAGGCTCAGGCCCTGGTTTGTCGCCGAATACCTCCTGGAACTTCCAGACAACAAAAAGCTCGCATTTGAAGTTCTCCCTCATCGCCTCCATGAGCTTGTTCTTCGTCAGGCCGTCGTAATAGATCTCGCGTGTGAACTGGATTCCCTCCAGGTTCTCGCCTCCGGGCTGCATCTCGAAGCTCGACTCCTGGAAGAGCAGCGAATAGCGTATATTCCACAGAAGCTTGATGCGCTCCTTCCTGGGCATGGCTTGAAGAGCAAGCTTGTGAACATCGGCAAGCATTATTCTGCTCAGGACAACAACCATATCCTCCCTGTTCTTCGGCTGGATAACGCTCAAGTGGCGCCCTGAGCCTGCGGGGAACTGCACGGCAATATGGAAATGCAGATTTTCGTCTTTGATCCTCTCCTTGAAAATCCCCTCCTCATTGAGCCATTTAACGATCTTATTGCAGGTATCCTCAATCTCTTTTTCCGGCATCTTCATAACCTCTGCCCTTCAGCTTTCACATAACAGATTGATAAGCGTATGCCAGCCGCTAATAAGCCGATTTTACAAACGCGATCGCGTTCTAAGATGCAGTTGGGCATACGGGAGATCATGGGTGGTTTTGTGTCGAGATCATAGGGCACGAAACAGCCTTCACTGCCCATATCACCCTTATATATGACGCTGCAGGTTTTTCATCTTCCGGGCATGATTTCTAATCTTTACCTAAAATCATGGTATGTGTTTAGCCCTTATAGTGGCATCCTCATAGATTTAGACTCATTTTAGCCATGACCTTATATAATATGCCCATGATAATCTATCAACTGGAGTATGGATAAAGACGCGATCATTAGGCAACTCCAAGAGTCAAATGATCTATTAAAACGTGAGAATGAATTTCTCAAAGGACGCATTGAGGAACTTGAAACTCGATTAGCTGATCTAGAAGCCCGATTGGCCAAATACGAGAATTGCCATACTCCGCCGAGTCTAAGACGCGGCGGCAATCGCAGAAATGATCAGAACGAAAAGGGGAAGCTTGGTCAGAAGAAAGGACATAAAGGTCTGACAAGACCAACAGCCAAGCCAGATAAGCAAGTTAATGTCACAAGAGATCGATGTCCCGATTGTGGTGCAAAGCTCGGCAGTCCGTTCAGAATAGAATCGAAGATTATCGAGGAAATCCCTGAACCGCAACCAGTGATAGTCACCGAGTACAAAATCTGCCATTACATATGCCCTTGTTGCTGGAAAGAGGTAGCTGGAACCGATCCTGGTTGCCCAAGTGAAGGCATGTTCGGTAACAACACAATTGCGCATGTAGCACTACTGAAATATGGAGATCGGTTGCCCCACAGGAAGATTCAGAGCGCGCTTAAGCGAATATATGGATTGGTCATAAGCCCTGCTACAATCCTTGATTTAACTCGACGTGCCGCCAATGCTGTTGCATCTGAATATTATGCCATCCTTAACAGAATTCGCAATGCTCAGGTCCTTTATATCGATGAAACTTCTATCGTTGTTCAAGGTAAAACTCACTGGATCTGGGCATTCACTACTCCTGCTGAGACTTTTGTCGTGATCCGCAAAAGCCGGGGAATCAAAGTCCTATTAGAGGTTTTGACAAGGCGATTCAAGGGAACGATCGTCTGCGATGGTTGGAAACCTTATGCCAAATTCACAAAGCATATACAAAGATGCTGGGCTCACTTACTTAGAGAATCCAAGGATCTGGCAGATAAGGTTCCAGAAGCGGTTCCTTTACATGAGGCACTCAGGAAAATCTATGATCTGCTCATCCATGCTCTGGAAAACGATCCTCCGCCGGAAGTCCGAAGAGTGCTATATTATCTGGCTAGAGCCACGCTCAAACAGATGATCAATGGAGTGTACGCCAGCGAGAAAGTCAGAAAGCTTATCGGCAAAATTAGCAATGGCTTTGAGTATTGGTTCACTTTTGTCATTCAGCCTGGTGTCGAGCCTACCAACAACAGAGCTGAAAGGGCGCTTCGTGAGCACGTTGTCCAGAGGATGATCTTTGGGACTTTACGCAACAGCAAAGGAACAGCTATTCATGAAAGGCTTATGTCTGTGCTTGCAACATGGTCACTACAGGGACTCGATAGTTTACAGATGCTAAAGCTAAAATTGAGTAGCTAAACACATACAAATCATGGGCGAATTCAATATAATTCTAGTTCATCGCTCAGACTGAAGCTAAACCAACCTATTTCTACTACCAGAGCATCGAAACGTCTATGCTTATCCATGAATCGGAGTTCAAAGCGAACATCAGCAAATACAACGATATATTATACCTCTGCCACCGCAACGCAGATCCTGATGCCATCGGAAGCGCATTTGCCCTCCAGCAGGCATTTGGAGGCACAGTTGGTACCGTCGATGACCTGAGCAGATCTGGCAAGGCACTGGCTGATTCTTTAGGCGTAGAAATCTTGATAAATCCTCCTATCCAAAACTTCAAGCTGATAGTTGTTGTAGATGCATCAGTAAGACTACAGCTCGGAAATATTAGATTTGCAAAGTATGCTGTGGTGGATCATCACCTTGACGAGGGACTTCTTCCGCAGGCCGAATTCTATATCCAGCGTCCTGCCAATTCAACTGCAGAAATTGTCTGGAAGATAATTCTTGAAAGCGGCGTCCATGTCAGTAGAGAGATGGCTCTTGGCCTGCTTGTCGGCATTATCTCCGATACAGGCAGGTTCAGGCGCGGATCGCCTGAATCTTTTAAGGCTGCAGGAGAACTCTTAGAAAGATGCGGCGCCGGATATGATGAAGTGCTGAGCGTTCTGTCAATGCCCACAGATGTCTCTCAAAGGATTGCAGTGCTTAAAGCTGCCTCAAGGGCAACTATCGATAGATTTGGAAGCTGGCTTATCGCCACAACAGAGATAAACGCCTTCGAAGGGTCTGCAGCAATGGCACTTGTAGACTTGGGTGCAGATATCGCCTTCGCGAGCAGCAAGCGCGACGATGTATCAAGGGTAAGCGGCAGAGCCAGCCGTACAGCCGTAAGGGCAGGCCTCAATCTGGCAGAGCTCATGGGATCAATTGCCAGAGCCTATGGAGGCGAAGGAGGTGGCCATAGGGCTGCTGCTGCTCTTGAAGCTGATAAAGAATCGGCGGTTCTACTTGCTGAATGCAAAAAAAGAGTTATTGAAGGCCTGAGAATACAGGCATGAGTTATTGGTTCAGGCCTTTCTCTGCCTCTGGGCGGCCTTTTTCAGAGCCTCTATGCCAGGCATAGCATCCCCCGATAGGTAGGTTATGCTCGCTCCGCCTCCTATGCTTACATGTGAAAACTTTTGCTCAAGGCCGAGCTGCTCAACTGCTGCAACTGTATGCCCTCCACCTGCAATCGAATAACTGGATTCTGCAGCAGCTTTAAGCGTCGAGGCGGTTCCGAGCCTGAACTTTTCCTGCTCAAAGATTCCAGTCGGCCCATTGAAGATCGTAACCTTTGCATTCTTAAGCTCACTGGCGAATTGATCAATTGTTTTCTGGCCTATATCCGCAATCGGCAAGTCCGAGGGAATCTGGTCAGCGCTAACCTCAATCCTTTCACCGCCCTTATTCACGGCGACATCAATAGGTATTGCAATCTTCTCGGGATAATCCTTCATCAGCTTTGCAGCAATTGGTATCTGTCCAAGATACTCCTGATCCTCAACAAACTTTCTATTTGCTTCGCCCACATTTATTCCGGCAGCCATCATGAAAACAATAGCTACTACACCTGATATCAGGATCTTGTCAGCTCCGCCTCTCGCAAGGACGTTCTGAGCTACCTTTATTGAATCATCAGCCTTGGTGCCGCCAAGTGCAAAGACTGTGGGGTGCTCATGCCCCTTAAGGCCCTTATCAAGAGCCGTAATCTCCTTATCGATAAGAGGTCCTGCAATGCTCGGCAACACTTCAGTAAAACCTACAACTGAGAGGTGAGATCTGTGGCAGACCGCAAAGGCATCGTTTACGAAAAGGTCGAAGAGAGGCGCAAGCTGTTTGATCATTATGCTCTTCGCATGATCTGCAGGAGCCCTTGTCATGTTCTCTTCTGAGAAAAATCGCGTGTTTTCAAGGAGCAAGACCTCTCCAGGCTCGAGGCGCTTAATGGCCTCGCGTGCATGAGAGCAGAATATATCATCGCAGTATATGACACTCTTTCGCAGTAGCCGTGAAGCAAGCTTGGCATGTGCCTCAAGTGTCGTGAAGTCCTTCTTGCCTGCCCTGCTCTGATGTGCCATAAGGACTACTCTACAATCCTCAAGGGCTCGAAGTGTCTCAAGGTGGCTCCTGACCCTTTTATCGTCGAGAATATCGCCGCTGGGGCCCATGGGTGAGTTGAAGTCCACCCTTACAAGAACCCGCTTGTTATCTAGTACAACATCATCCAATGTGAGATAATCCTTCAACTCTGTTCCTCCCGGTATGATAAAGGTTGACATAAGGGCTATATAGCCGTTGCTAATTCTTAGAGTATTGTGGATACAAACATCTCTCAATACAGAGAGGTTCAGGCGGACGAGATCCTTGCGAGGATCGAAGAAGGAAAGTCCGTAGAGTATGATCATATCCGCGTGCTCGGCGACCTTGATCTGAGCGAGATCAAGCTTGCGACAATTGATAAGAAGAAATCGGTAGTCCCAAGAATAAGGATTGCCTCCTCCGAGGTTCAGGGTTTCCTGGGCTTCGCAGATTCGATCTTCCAGTCTCCTGTGAGCTTCAGGGAGACCACCTTCAAAGAAGATACCGATTTTTGGGAGGCCCATTTCCTTAAGGATGCCGATTTTTGGGAGACAAAGTTCAGCGGTGATGCCAACTTCTGGGGCTCTCATTTCGAGGGGATTGCCAACTTCACTGAGGCGGAGTTCTCAAAGAATGCCGATTTTATTATGGCAAAGCTTGATCTCGGCGCAGAGCACTGGCAGGCATTATTTGAAGGTGATGCCAACTTCTGGGGCGTCAGTTTCCAGGGGACGGCCAACTTTTGGAAGGCAAGGTTCTGCGGATATGCCGATTTCAGAATCTCATCCTTCGATGAAGATGCCAACTTCTCAGATGCAGTTTTTGTAAAAGACGCCGATTTTCTGATGGCCAAGTTTACCGGCGATGCCAGCTTTTCCGGAGCCGAGTTCTGCGGAACTGCGGATTTCAGGAAGGCTGAGTTCGGCAGCATTACAAGGTTCAGAGATGCGATCTTCAAAGGGAAGCTCGACCTTATGAGAGCGAAGCTGCCCGGCTATAGATGATCTTTGCTCCGCAGAATATGCACTATAATAGCCTATTGATATATATGGATCAATGTATATAGTGCCCTTTCTAGCAAAGTAAACTTTAATTTCAAGGGTCATCCCAAACAGAGCTGTGATTCTGCTGAGGCTCCTCCCATTTGTGATAGGATCTATAGTTATATATCCTCAAAAGGCTAAACACGGCAAACGTCGAGATAAGTCCTTATATTTGTTCGCCGATCTGCTCAGGAAGGTCTTATGATAATACCAATACAGCACTCGGTGATTTGATGCTGAATTCAAAATTGATTCTGATAATGGTGGCGGCTCTGCTCTCTATATGTGCCTGCGCTGCAAGCGGTGCGGATTGGGGAAAGGAACATCCCATAACGATCATCTCAGGATCGCAGCAGGAGCAGCCTGCAACTGACGGCCATATCGTAGCCTGGGCCGATAATCGCAGTGGAAACTGGGACATATTCATGTATGACCTGGAAACTGGCCTCGAAAAGTGGGTCTGCATAAATCCGCTCTTTCAGATCAACCCATGCGTTTCGGGAGAGCGCATAGTCTGGCAGGATATGCGCACAGGCAAAGCAGACGTCTACATGTATGATGTTGTGAATAGGACTGAGATTCCCATTGCAATCTCGCCGGGAAACCATACCCAGCCAGCCATAAGCGGCAATCGAATAGTCTGGGCTGATGACAGAAATGGCAAATCCAGCATCTACATGTATGATCTGAGCCTGAAAAAGGAGAAGCTGATATCATCAGGGTCCGGAAGCAAGATTTCTCCCAAGATCAACGGCAATCGAATAGTCTGGATGGATAGGAGCACCGGAAGATGGGGAATTATGCTCTATGATTTAAATAGCGGCATAGAATCGCCTGTATCTCCAGGCGCCGGAGATCAGACGTTGTCGACCATCAGCGGCAATATCATCGCCTGGGCGGACAGCAGCACAGGCAACTCGGATATCGCATTCTATGATCTATCGACTCAGAAGCTTGCGCACCTGGCGAAGCCGGGCAACCAGACTGCTCCTATGGCATATGGAGGTTATATTGCCTATGAGAATAACAATACAGAGGTCTGGCTCCATGATATCAAAACTGGCGGCGATTTCCAGATAGCTCCTGGCTCTATTAAGATGGAGCCCTCCATAGGGGAGCGAGGCGTTGTCTGGTCGGATTACAGGGAAGGTCCAAAGGATCCCGATGTCTACATGTACGACTTCAAGATCCTAGCAGATATACCCATAACGTCTGGAAACTATAACCACACGAATCCTTCAATCTCAGGGGATAATATCGTCTGGACGGATAATAGAATGGGCAATTTCAATGTGTATCTATTCAATACCAAAACCAAACAGGAGAAGAACATCACAAACGATAAAATGGATCACAGCAGCCCGGATATCAGCGGCAATGACATCATCTGGACCGATAACAGCAAGGGAAGCCTCAATATCTTCCTCTACGACCTGTCGGCCTCTAAGGTAAAGCAGGTGACGACAGATGCATCGGATCACCGCTATTCAATGATAGATGGAAACAGCATCGTCTGGGTGGACAACAGGACTGGGAGCAACCAAGTCTATCTATACGACATCTCAACTGGAAAGGAAAAGCAGATAACCAATCAAAAGTCGATGAAGCTGTCACCTGTTGTAAGCAAAGATAAGATAGTATGGATCGATGACAAGAATAAGTATTGGCAGGTCTTCCTCTATAACATGACCTCCGGATCAGAGCAACAAATAACCACTGATCCCCATAGGCATGCTCAGCCCTGGATTCATGGAAACACCATTGTGTGGGCCGACGGCAGGAACGGGAACTGGGATATATATTCCTACAACCTGACCACTAAGATGGAGAGACCTATCACTACAGATCCATCCAATCAGGGATCTCCATGCGTCTATGGAAAGTATGTAGCATGGCTTGATGAACGCACTGGAAATCCATCCATATATCTTTATGACCTTGAAAAGGGAGTGGAGGTGCCGATAGCAACTAACCCATCTATCCAAACACCCAATGACGGCAAGGGAGATCCTAACAGATTGAAGCCGTATTCCTCCTCAAAGATACTGAGCGGAGATAAGATAGTCTGGATGGACAAGAGCGATGTTGGGTCTCAGATAATGATGAGATACATCATCGCAGATCCTCTGCTGCTCCTCTCCGCCGATTTTCCGAGCACCAACGGCAGCCTGATGGTCTGGAGCGATAACCGACGCGGTATCTGGAACATCTTTGGATTCGATTCATCTACAAGAGCTGAAAAGCCTATCTCGAAGTCGGATTCAGATGAGCTTTATCCGCGCGCATCCGGTGATAAAGTGGTATGGTCCGATTACAGAGGAGGCAATGCCCAAATCTATATGAAGAATCTGACTACGGGCGTTGAATCGGCCATAACCTCGGAGACCGGCGATAAGATCTGGCCATCCATATCCGGAAACAGGATTGTCTGGATGGATAACTCTAGCGGCAATTGGGATATTTATCTCCATGATCTTAAGGGAAATGCAACTATGCCCGTCTACAAGGGCTCGGGCCAGCAGATGTACCCCGTAATAAGCGGAGATCTCATCGTCTGGCAGGATAATCGCAACGGCAAGTGGGATGTCTACGCCTATGATCTAAAGAACAGCAAAGAGACAAAACTGACAACAGATGCCGGAGATCATGTATACCCGGATGTATCAGGCAATATAATAGCCTGGGAGGACAAGAATACCGGGCATATATCCTATTACTTCTGGGACTTGAAGAAGAGCAGGACCTATACGCGATCGAGCGTTCAGTCCAATCCAGTAGTCTCAGGAAATTATATTGCATATGTGGAGGGAACAGGGGATAATACATCCATACGCAAGCTGGATATCAGCACATGGAAAGATGAGCTGGTTTCTGCAGGACCTGGTCAGATCAAGCCCAGCATAGACAAGAAGCTTGTCTGGCTCAACACCCTGACTGATAGGCCAAGGTCTATAACTGTTGCCTCGGGCCAGATCAGCGTGATATGCAACGCCCCCGGAGAGCAAAGCCACCCAACGGTTGGAGGCGACGACCAGGTGGGATACTATGTAGCCTGGATGGACAACCGCACCGGGAATCCGAACGTTTACATATACAGCCTGACTCAGGAGCTGGAACTGCCGCTGGCGGCAAGTCCTTTCCCGCAGATGTATCCCGAGATAAACGGAGGGGTCATCAGCTGGATGGCCTACGATCCTCTCAAGGATTACTGGGCAATACAAACATTCGATATTGCCAGAATCAACAGATCTGAGCTTGTCTGGGGGCTGTATAATCCTGCACCATTCTCTCAGAGCGATCAATATATGGCATATGTGAACAAACCTGTTCAGAACTTCGGCTGGAGGGTTTATAAGAAACTGATCTACGGCACGGAAACTGCTCCGGCCATACCGCCCAGCGGCGAAAATCCACGAGCCGGAGGAAACATCGTCGTCTACCAGGACAGCCAGAGCGGCAAATGGGATATCTGGCTGTGGAAGCAGGGCAGAGATCCCGGCAGACTTACCAGTGGGTCCGGCGATAAGATCAATCCGGCAACCGATGGAAAGACTGTAGTATGGCAGGATAACCGCAACGGCAAATGGGATATCTATGCAATGGATCTGAGCACCAGCAAGGAGACACGGATAACCAAAGGCGGAGCAGATCATACCAACCCGGATGTCGAGAACGGAATCATAGTCTGGCAGGATAAACGGAACGGCAAATGGGATATCTACTCTTACAACCTCAACACAGGAAGCGAGAGGCCGATATGCACCGCCAGAGGAGATCAGACAGAGCCGAGGATAGGAGGAAACGGCCGAATCGTCTGGACCGACAATCGGAGCGGGAACAAGGATATCTATATCTATGAGAACTATTAAAAAGGCGGCAACTGCCGCCGCTCTATTCTTTTAAGCATAAAATTTCATAACATATCAACCTGCCGCGGGGCAAAGTTTATTTATCTAAGGGGCATTAGCTCGGCATTTAAGATATGTTTGGGGCAATCCATGGAACTTGAAAACCTTCGATTTGGTACGGAACTGCTCAAACGCGGTTTCGCAAAGATGCAGAAAGGTGGCGTCATAATGGATGTCACCACTCCCGAACAGGCGGTCATAGCCGAAGAGGCTGGAGCTGTTGCAGTCATGGCTCTGCACGCTGTGCCCGCAGACATCAGAAAGATGGGCGGCGTGGCCAGGATGGCAGACCCTGCGATCATTGAGGCAATCATAGATGCCGTTACCATTCCAGTGATGGCCAAAGCCAGAATTGGCCATTTTGTTGAGGCTCAGATTCTAGAGGCAATCGGCGTGGATATGGTGGATGAGTCGGAGGTGCTTACACCTGCTGATAAGTTCCATATAGATAAAGCGAAGTTCACGATACCGTTCGTCTGCGGTGCACGGAACTTAGGGGAGGCCTTACGCCGGATCAAAGAAGGCGCAGCCATGATCAGAACCAAGGGCGAAGCAGGGACCGGCGATGTAAGCCAGGCAGTGCTCCATATGAGGCTGATTATGGGCCAGATAAGAAGCCTTAAGGGCATGGACGAGCAGCAGGTTATGGCGCTCGCCCGCGAGATTGAGGCAGACTGTGATCTTGTCGCCGAATGTGCAAGGCTTCAACGCCTTCCGGTAGTCAACTTTGCAGCAGGCGGCGTTGCAACGCCTGCAGATGCAGCATTGATGATGCAGCTCGGCGCCGATGGCGTGTTTGTGGGTTCTGGGATCTTCAAATCCGAGAATCCGGCTGCAATGGCCACGGCAATAGTTCAGGCTGTCCATAACTACGATAATCCCCAGCTTCTCGCCAATATCTCGAAGGGCCTTGGCGCCGCAATGAAGGGCTTAGATGCGAGCGCAATTCCTGAGTCAGAGGCACTCCAGACAAGAGGCTGGTAGCGAAGAGGCCAGTAGCGAAAGGGGCCGGTAGTGACAAAAATAGGTGTAATCGCCTTCCAAGGGGATGTTTCTGAGCATATCAAGGCGATGGAAAGGGCCCTGGATGGTAAAGGCTCAGTGGTCCCTGTGAGACATGCCGATGTAATCCTCGAGTGTGACGGCCTTGTTCTGCCCGGAGGCGAAAGCACTGCTATCTCAAAGCAGATGAAATCATCAGGCATGCGAGACGAATTAAAGGCTTCAGCTGATGCAGGCACGCCCATTCTCGCCACATGTGCAGGTCTGGTGCTCGTATCCAGGGAGATTGAGGGTGATTCCATGGTCGAGCCTCTAGGGCTGATGAATATCAAGATCGGCAGAAATGCCTTCGGCTCTCAGAGAGAATCGTTTGAAGCTGACCTGGATATCAAAGGCTTTGATAAGCTGTACCATGCGGTCTTTATACGTGCGCCTGCAATAGTCGATGCCGGGAAAGACGTAGATGTTTTGGCGCACTTCGACAGATTCATAGTGGCTGCCAGACAGAAAAATATAATTTGTCTGGCATTTCACCCAGAGTTAGTTGATGACATGAGGTTCCATAAGACGTTCTTGAAAATGGTGGAGGCTTGATCTATCTATGTTCTCTGAAAAAGATCTCGTTGCCAGGAGCATCGAGGATATGGCCCTTGAGGTCAAGGATCTTTTAGCGGAATCTGTCAGGCTCAGGGCTGAATACGAAGAATCTCTCCAAAGAGAGGAGAGGCTTCGCAGGGAATCTGTGGAGGCCAGGGCTGAGAATCCCGCTCTGGCAGAAACTCTATGGCTGGAGGCCGAGCAGCTTCGTACCGATTACCGGGAACTATTACGCCAATCTGTAGAGAAGCGCCTTCATGCGGCTGAAATACAGCACAGAATAAATATCAGATCCCAGATCGAGGCAATGGATAATAGCTATGACGAGATCTGGGAGAAGGCATCCAGGGCACGAAGGATTTAACTTGCAGGAGTGGGGAGGACGGAGCGGGAAGTCCCCGTCCTTCAGGCCGGTCTCGTTAACTCTTCGAGTTAACGGAGTTATGACGCAGTCGTAACAGGATGAAAGCGGAGACCTCCCCTTTAGGGCAGGGAGCATTCACATCTATATGATCGTAAAATGGATGGAGAGGATAAGACTATCGAAAAGGATATAGAACCTCTAGCTGCACTCAAATGGGTTCATGAATTTCTATAATTATCCATAGCTTATTTCCTAGATCTCCCTAATGAACCATGAATCCTTCTATCATCTGTAATGCGCCAAACTGAATGTTTAACAACGGCTGGCTGATGGTGCCCATCTGTTTGCTCAATTTTTATTGCTATCGTATTCCCTTATCCATTGCCTAATTGTAGGACAATAGACCCGTAAACAGATTTCTATCTCTTATTTATAGCTTCAATTACAAATAAATTAGAACTGTTGGGTGGATCACTATGAGTGAAGAAGCATTTTTTGCTTGGATTTGGTTTGCTTCCATGATTGCGCTCATTGCGATTATGGGCTATAGAATAGCTTCAGGCGATTGGATAAGCTTCCGAGAGACCTCCCTGGCTGCCTCAGCATGGTGTAGTATATCCGCCGTAGGGGTCATGATATTGAGGTGGTCGGGATTAAACTTATTCGAAGATTAGATCGATCCTTACGGCTTAAGGGTATAATTGGCGCAGTGTAAGCTTTTGGCTACGACTTATGCCACGTAAAATCCTCAGGCGCTAATAATTTTAAAATTATCAATACAGTTAAATACTTTGTATACACATATAATAATGACAAACCTCCTTATCTGGAGAGCCAATATTCTCCTCCCTACTCATTTTGGCTCTCCAGCCTAAAATTATAATATCTGGTTTTAATTCATTATAATGCATTTACATAGATTCCGTCAGATGGAGTTTAAAATAATATGTAAAGGAGGTTGGCAAAAGTCCTGGGTGTAGGAGGGAGAAAAACAGATTAGACTTTTGCCATCTTAATTATTCGACATTTAACGTATATAAATTTTTCTATTTACGGCAAAAAACGTGAGATGGTATACTCTCCTGTCAGGGGATCTCTGGTCACTACAGCTTACCAGATCTAAGGGATAGACGAATATTCGATATCCCTCTGCAAATTTTGTAATATGCGAAATTATTTTGTAGGCGGCATTTCCAATATCTATTATATGAACATCTCACCAAACCTAATCTATATTCAATATAAATTCCACATTCAAAACTATTTATATTTTGTGGCAGATAATGCTTTGAAGGATCGTCGCACGAGCACAGGATAGGTAAGGCTTTCATCTTCAAAATAGGAAATTAAGCTTCGGAAACAGAATTTCAGGCGCACGGCAGCCAGTCTATACTGGCTCCATCAATTGTGCTATTTGACCACAATTGCAGGAATTTGGCTATTGAAAAGACTCCTGTAATATCCTCGGAGCTTCTGCTCAGCACTGCATGACGGCCCAATCTGTTGATTGCGGGACTGACCGATTGCCAGGCGATATGTGCATTGCCGATTACCTCCGAGTTTATATTGGCCTCAAGTACGGCGTTATCTGTGCTATTCCTTCTTGATCTGCTCACGATCTCAGTATCTTTATTCAGGTATTCGAAATCGGTATATGATTCCGTTATACTTGCGCCAGCATCGTAATTCTTGACGCATAGAGTGTCCTCAGTCCTCATATTGCTCATGGCCTGGTAATAAGCAGCTGGAAGCTCAGCAGAGGCAAGGATAGTTATAGCGATAATTGTGATCGCAATGATAGTAATGAACTGAACGGTTAGCCTCATTATCTTTACCCTGCCCCACTGAAAGATGATTGCTTAGTTTCCTATTAAATGTGTTGCTTCTCTAATAAAATTGGGTGAAGATATATACCTTAACTGCATACCTTAACAGGAATAAATGGCGATCTCATCACAATTATCTACTATTTCGTAGATATGATCTTTATCACATCACCATCCTTCAGCTCGTATTTCTCTCCAAGCCTCATCTTCTTCTTTGCATCAATTGCAAAGAGGAAGCTCTCGCCGATATCCGAGTGGATGCGATATGCCAGATCCTTTGCAGTGCTTCCGCGCTTCATGAGGTAAGCATCCGGCAGGATTACGCCGTTCTTATCGGTAAACTTATTCTCATCTTCGACGGGATACACGACAATATAGTCCAGAAGGTCGAAGACCGCCCGGTTGATGCATTCCTGAATGCCTGTGCCGCCATACTGCTTCATGACGGCCCTGATCTTCTCAAGGCCTGCTGCCTGAGCTTTGGTCAGCTGGCCTGCAGTCTCGAAATCAGAATCCCCAGGCTTATACTTGATCAGCCCTGCCTTCTCTGCCATCCGCAGGGCAATCTCGGCTGCACCGCTTACGGGGATTACTATCTCGTCCTTCAGGGCCAGAAGCTTATCAACGAACTCCTTTGGAGCAATATCCGTTTTATTGGCAGCAATGATCATGGGCTTGCTGTATTTGCGCAAAAGGCCGGCAAACCTCTTCAGGTCATCGTCACTCCAGCTTCCGGGGTCAGTCTTCATCTCGGCAAGCGCCCTTCGGACGTGTGTATCCATAACTCCCACGCCGCCGAGCTGCTCGAATATTATCTGCTCTGGCTTCCCGCCGAGAGCCTTATACCCACGCATCAGCTTTTCCCAATTTCTCTTCAGGATGCCGTAGATCCACATGCTTATTTCATACTCAAGAAACTTCACATCGCTTACAGGATCGTGATTCCCTATGCCAATGGGATTTCCTTCAGCATCCGTCGAGCCTGCTGCATCCAGAACATGGATGACCGATTCGGCCACTCGAAGACTATCAAGGAACTCATTTCCAAGGCCTCTGCCGAGATGGGCATCAGGCACAAGGCCGGCTACATCTATCAGTTCGATTGCAATGAACCTTATGCCATTCTTGCATCTTCCGCAGCCCTGTGCTAGCCCTAGCTCCTTACATGGGCAGGGCGCTCTGACATAGGATACTCCATGGTTTGCATCGATCGTTGTGAATGGGTAGTTCGCAATATCAACATCAACAAGGGTAGCAGCCTTGAAAAATGTGGATTTGCCCGAGTTTGGCTTTCCGGCCAGTCCGACAGATAACATATCAATCGTTCGCCTTACCGTTTGATATCAAGCTTTGTTCCGCTCTCGGCCATCTCCTTCGCCAGCTCCATGAAGCGTTTGGATTTGCCTTCAGCCAGTCTCTTGATAAGGGCCAATCCCTTCTCAGCGACAGCTTTTTCCTGGATGATTCCGGCAGCAAGCGCTGAGTTATAGAGCTGCTCGCCTACATCAGTCCGCGGCATAACTGTAGACCAGCCCTCGGCTGACCCTACACTGCCGACGGAGATATCTGCAAGTTCAGAGACCAGATCGAAACAAGGCTCGCATCCCTTGAATGTAAATTTATCAGTCTCTTCGAGCTTGACCTCATGAACCTTGCCATCATTGGAGATCACACGGAACATGCCCTTTTTGATCTCAAACTTCCTCACATCCTTGGGCTCAAGTCCAAAGAGCCCCCTGACAACGCCGTTCATCAGCGAATCGTAATCGAAGTTCTCCATGCAGAACAGCCCTATTAGAAGAGCTATCTTCTCCTGGCCGAACTCATACGGCTCTTCAAGCAATTGAACCTTTCTTAAAGCCTGGATCTGGCAAGGTGTCCCAACAAATCCAATCTTCTCATATCCCTTTTCCAGTGCATCCTTTAACGCAATTACGCTATTGGAGATTGTGTATTTCGTGCCGGCAGCAGCGGCGATCTCCTCAGCTGTCGTTACAACACGAGGCACAGTCACCCAGTTCTCATCTCTATCGGTTACTATGGCACAGTCGATAATGCCTGCTTTCAGGGCATGAGCAAGCAGAGCAGAGGCGATGCCGCCATCCTGTGCCTTGTTTATCGTGGGCTTGGCCTGGGCAGAGGTTACCTTTCTGTATATCCCAAGCACCTCTCCTTCGGTCCTGGATCTGCCGAAGAGCTTTTTCTCGAGGGCTGGCAGGTCGAGGGAAGTTCTGGGGCAATAGGCGAAGCACAGACCGCAGAGAGGATCATACTCCTTCAGCTCCGGACGATTCTCCTTGTGCTCAATCCTGGGGCAAATGGCCTCACACGTACCGCATCTGCAGCATATCTCGGGCGTTATAACCTTATGCTCCAGCTCTCCAAATCCGCATTCAAGATAAGTAGGTTCAGCATATTTCTCTTTGGCAGCCATGGCCGTGGTCTCCGAAAAGTTGGTGATTTAGAGAGGAACTTCAGACCTAAAGCTTTTATGGTTCAGATTCTCCATGGAAGCATGATTCTTGGCCTGGATATCGGCGGAGCGAATACAAAGGCTGCTAGCTCAGACGGCAAATTCGCTGAGATCGTTTACCTGCCTTTGTGGCGAACTGATTTGGAGAACGCTTCTTTGGATAGTGTTTTAAGAAGGATCTCAGAGCTCGAGCCGGAGGCTGTAGCGGTTGTTATGACAGGAGAGCTGGCAGACTGCTATTCAAGCAAGATTGCGGGAATCGAGAGTATAAGATCTGCAGTCAAGGCTGCGTTTCACTGTCCAAGCTATTTCTGGGGCGTCTCTGGATTCGATCCACAAGATCCAATGGATTTGGCGGGAGCCAACTGGTCAGCATCCGCCCAGTTGATCGCGAAGGATATTGGCAGCTGCATATTTGCAGATATGGGAAGCACTACGACTGATCTGATACCGATAAAAGAGAAATCCCTTGCAGAGACAACCGATTTTAAGCGTCTTATCAACGGCGAACTGATCTATATGGGGATGCTCAGAACGAGCCTCAGCTCCATCCTTCACGCGGCGAGAATTCAGGGGAATTCAGTGCCCCTCTCCCCGGAGCTATTTGCAATCACTGCAGATGCATATCTTGCTTTAGGGGAGATCGCCCGGGAAGATTACGGCTGTGATACTCCGGATGGCGCCGAGAAAAGCCGTGATGCTTCTTTGCGCAGGCTCGCTCGAGACGTCTGCGCAGATCTTGAGGAGATCGGTGAGGCAGGAGCGTTTGCTATAGCAGAGCAGGTTCAAGATCGTCAGCAAAGGCTTCTCATGAATGCTATACAAAGGCAAGCGAAAAAGCATCAATTAAAGAGCGTGGTTGCCGCAGGTATCGGTGAGTGGATAATAGCTCGGGCTGCAATTAGTCTTGGCATGAGCTGTATCAGGCTTTCGGAGAGGTACGGCAAAAATATATCCGATATCTTCCCTGCGTATGCTGTTGCGAGATTGCTCGCAGAAAAATTATAGAAAAGCGGGCAAGAAGACCCAATACCGTTCAAAGAAGGAAATCATTAGGATAGGCCGTGGGTAAATGGTGCGAATACTGAAATTATCAGTGATGTCAGCACAAGCCAAGCCAGAATTGCAACGACAGTACTTGTGAGTTTCTCGGCTTCCTTTACGCTGACAAATCTCTCGAATCCTGCCTGGACGAGATCTTTGAACACATACCCTCCGTCCAGGGGTACAGCGGGCAAGCAGTTGAACAGGCCCGCATACAGGTTGATCCAGCCTATCCAGAGAAGCGTATTGGCTATCCAGAAGAAGTAGCCTCCAAGAGGCGCCGCCCAGCCGGTGGGCATGAAGAAGTTTGTAGTCCATCCGCTGAAGCCCTGGAATCCCCCTGCTATCAATCCTGATATGCCTGTGAAGGGAAGCGTGAGGAATATCGCAAAGAATCCCGAAATTCCAGCATGGGGCAACCTCTCCAAAATATCAAGGAACTGTCTGGCAGGGAACTCCTGCAATGTCATGCCGTCAATGTAGACCGCATTTCCTGAGATCGCTATGCCTATCTGGCCTGTGCCATCGAACTTGGGTGCCAGACTGATATTATAGTTGTGGCCGCTAGCGGTAGTAATAGTGATATTTTGCCCCGGATGAGTTGTATTCATGTATCTTCTGAAGCTGTCCAGGTTGCCGATTTTGGTCCCGTTGATCTCGGTTATGACAGATTTTTCCGGCAAACCTGCTTTCGCAGCAGGCGATCCATCGAAGATAGAAGCTATAAGGATACCTTGAGCCGGGATGCCTTGAATTGTGACATTCTTTTCAGTATTATCGGAAAGGACCTCCATATGCACAAGGCCGTGCTGCAGTGCATTGTAAACGTCTGTAAGGTTATTCGTGGCCTTTGAGTTGGCCCCGAGAATTACCATTTTGCTTTGCAGGCCGGCTTGCTCTGCAATGGAGCCGCTCTGGACATCCGAGACCATTACCCTATCTACTGGAGCGATAGAGCCAATGACCGGTCCAAAGAACAATGCTATGGCGATGGCAGCCACTATGAAGTTCGATATAACCCCCGCCGAGATTATCCTTATCCGGGCACCTTTGCTGACTATAGGCGGCTTATCCGCAGTACCGTAGAGTTCCTCGTCATCAGGCTCGACGAATGCTGCTATGGGCGCTATCAGGATCGTCACAAGCCCCATCGATTTTACGCGGACGCCCTCGACTCGGCTGAGTATTCCATGGGAGAACTCATGCACGACCATGGTCACGAAGAGAGCTATCCACCCCCAGACAAATGGTATGTACTGGTTGACGCCTGGGATCAGAAGAATATTCCTGGGCGAATTGTAGCTGCTCGGCTCAGGGGGAGATTTAATCATAAGATATGCCATGAGCAGAACAAGCGCCAGAAAATAGCCCATGCTCAGTACAACGAGAGGGACGCCAGCAGTCGCGATGATTCTCCATAGCGTTTTGGGCCTGCTTAGCTTATTAAGCATATCAAGCCCTCGTTTAGTCCGTATGAATATCGCAATAGGAATTGGTCCCCATGTGGTGACCCCACGTCTCTTCCAGCTCTCGCTGTTTCTTATAGGCAAAAGAAGGATCGAGTAAATGCTTATAGCGCAGATAGCTACCAATATCCAGTCATCGGTGGTAAGTTGCATATTGCTTACGTTTCCTCGCTTATTTTCTTGTTATTTTCTTGTTATTTTCTCACCATATTTCTATCATGCACTCTATATAAACTCACTATAAACTCACGGAGGAAACTTAAGCCCTATGCCTATCGTATTAAGCTAAATGATTATTGATGCTCAAAATGGTAATAATAGTAGACCTCTACAGGGCACTCTTATCTTTAAGCTCCTCTTTGGCCATCTCCTGGTGTTTCCTCTCAAGGAAGCTGTAGACATTGCCGTGAGGTGCACCTTCGAGAAGCATTTCAATGGCCGCACGCGCGGTCGTGATCTGCTCAGGGTAGCCGAGAAGCGAGACGGTCTTTCCATATACAGATACCTTGGCACCTGAGAGCCTTTCCATGATCTCTCTAGTCTTGCCGTCCTTGCCGATTATCCTGCCTTTGATCCGTGCCATATCGCTTTTTGTGCCCACCATCTTCGAGAGATCCAGGACATCAAGCATAATCATTTCATCATCAAGAATGGGAAGCGCCCTCTCAGGGGAAAAGCCTCTGCCTATGGCACGTACAAGATCAGTCACTCTCATGGCGGAAATTGGATCTTCGGAGGATTCCACTGTCACCATACCGCTCTCGCTGTCTATTCCGAGTGTAATCTTCATCTTCTCCTCGATAAAGCTCTTCATCGATCCGTTCGGCCCTACCAATACTCCGATACGTTCCTCAGGAATCTTGATCTGCAAAATGATATACCTCCTCTATTGATCTCTATGTTCTTGGTTATGCTTTTCATTATTTTTTTCGATATTTTCTATATTATGTTTTTCAGCATCGCTTTTTATCTTGGCCCAGATCTCTTCCTCTGAGCCGATACCATATCTCTTTTGGAAATAACGGGCGATATTTGTTATGTCGCGCTCAAGGAATTTTCTTGCCATGGGATGGTCCAGGGTTACTGATTGTCCCATGTCTATAATGACAGGTTCGTTATCGTATAGCACATTGAACTCGCTCAGATCCGAGTGCACGAGATCTGCCTTATTATAGAGCAATGAGATGTAATCCGCAATCTTATCAAAGGCTCGCTTTGCCTCTTCTGGGGCGAGCTCAATATCCTTCAATGGCGGAGCTGGACTGCCCGGCCTGCCGATAAGATCCATTATAAGGATATTCTCTCTCATGGCTATAGGATGGGGCACACGAACGCCGACCTCTTCAGCGCGTTTGAGGTTCCTAAACTCTTTCTTTGCCCAGGCAGAAACAATAGCCCTTCTAGTGCCTTTGATGTTTCCGAACCTGGGATCTCCATGCAAGTAATCCTGCATAGCCTTGAAGTTGCTGGTGGAGATTCTGTATATCTTGATGGCCAGATCCTTTTGGCCGCAAGTTGCATAAAAGATGTTTGCTTCTTTGCCGGTGCTTACAGAACCGCCAAGGGTATCGATGATGCCCTTGCTCGCAAGGTTATAAAGGTTCATAAGCGTACGAGTATCAAATACTGACTCCACAACCTGCAAGTCATCGGAGTCCTTGATCCTCGTGCGAAGAACATCGATATGAGTATCGAACTTCTCTTCGTTTTTGTAACGCTTGCTCATGGAGCGCCTTTTAAGAAACCCTTACGTTGTAGCCAGTCCACCTGAGGCCCTGTGTATCTCCAGATCACATCTGCCTTATCGTCTTGAAACTCCCAGGGCACGATTATCACTACGTCACCCTCTCGAATCCAGATTCTCTTCTTCATTTTACCGGGTATTCGGGCCATGCGAGTTACACCGTCGATGCCCCTGACCTTTATTCTGTTTGAGCCAAGCAAGCCCTCTACAAAGCCGAACAACTCTCGGTCCTGTTTATGCGGAAGACGTACCCTGGTTACAACGCCCTCTTCTTCACTATTACTCTTACTCTTATACAGCTTACCACCTCTAATGATAAGAGGACCTCAGATCTATGGAGTTTTGATTTCCTCTCGCACATATAGAGTGCAGATCAAATTATAGATCTTCGGCGAGCCAAAGCATCTTTGGCGCCTCAAGAATAGAACCCATCTTAAATAGTTAAAGGTTGTGACGGCTGGATTATTAGTCGGGTTGGAGACTATGGGCCCGACGCGATTCGAACGCGTGATCCCCGCCGTGTGAAGGCGATGTCATAACCATGACGTACTGGCTGGACCTCCTGTCGGGCATATAGCCGTAATCCAGGATGGCAATAGGAGGTATGCGATAAGCCGGGGCCTGCCTACCTTTATAGGCCATAATCAAGGAGCAGAGACTGCGAGCAAAGTTTCCGATTGGTGTCTTGAGCTGGGGGTAAAGCATCTCACAGTCTATGCATTCTCAACGGAGAACTTCAAGAGGAGTGAGGAGGAGAAAAGCTACCTCTTCGATCTTATAAAAAGCAAATTTATTGAGCTGTATAGCTCTGAGCGACTTCATCATAACCGTGTTCGTGTCAGGGCGATAGGCAGAGTCGATCTCCTTCCCAAAGACCTTCAGGAGGCAATTCGTAAGGTGGAGGTGGCGACTCAGGGATACTCAAGTCTATATCTAAATGTAGCATTGGCCTACGGCGGACAATGCGAGCTGGTTGATGCTGCAAAGGCGCTGGCCCGCGAAGTGGCAGCTCATAAAATCAGCGCAGGATCTGTGGATGAGAACATTATAGCCAAATACCTTTATCCTCATAACGGCGTCCCAGTTCCCAAAGTAGACCTGATAATAAGGACGGGGGGTGAATTTCGTACCTCCAACTTCCTGCCCTGGCAGGCGAATGGCAACGAGTGCGCAGCATATTTTTGCGCACCATATTGGCCCGAATTCAGGAAGATTGATTTTCTAAGAGCGATACGAACTGCCCAGATAAGATTGTCGTCAAAGGGCCAACAGGCTTAATTACATGAAGCATGCCTAGACGCTTTCAGGGTCCCGATGGGGTAGTGGACATCCCGAAGGCCTGCGGAGCACTATACGCGTGGAAAGCCTTCAACCCGGGTTCGAATCCCGGTCGGGACGCTTTATTACGGGTAATTAAGAAGATATAAACTCATAAATCCCGTTATGATCATTCGGTTCCATTAGAACGGAATGACTTAGGGAGCAGCGAGCACCCAATAAGGGTTCTCGCTTTTCCTCTCTGAAAGCTTTTCGCGTACCAGTTTTTGCCTGCTTGATCGAAAAAAATGACTATACTGATATTAATTTCTTCCATTCAAGCGCCAGGCTCGCGAACGCCAGGCAAAGATGGATCTTATTGTGATAGGTCTTACAGTATCAAAAGGTTTATAATGATTTATAACAACCGAGGGGAATGATACTAAGGTGATAGGACTTGCCGGATGATGGAGCACCTCAGGAGAGTGAAGAGCGTTACCATTATGTTGTGGAGCAGGCTTCGGACATCATTTTGCTTTATGATTTGGATACTAGGAGCCTTCTGGAGGGAAATCTCGCATTTCATAGATTTCTAGGATATTCTATTGAAGATATCGCTGGGTTGAGCATTTACGATATTGTAGCCCATGAGAAAGAAAGCATCGACAGCAACATTGAAAAAGCCAAGAAAAAGAAATATTGCTTCGTAGGTCAGAGAAAGTATCGCAAAAAGGATGGCGCGCTATTGGATGTGGAAGTATCCATCAATCTATTCTTCGTTGAAGGTAAGGGTATCCTCTGCTCGATAGCTCGGGATATCTCAGAAAGAAAGCTCGCTGAAGAAGCCTTGTGCAGATCTGAGCAGGAAAAGGCGGCAATTCTAAACGGCCTGAAGACTGTATCTGTCGAATACCTCGATACCCAGATGCGCATTTTATGGTTAAACAGTGCTGTTCAAAAGCACCTCAACCTTCCCGAGGACGAAATAAAGGGGAAGCGTTGCTTTGAGATCATTCAGGGCCTTGAATCACCCTGTCCAGGCTGCACTGCCTTGAAGGCTCTTCAGACTGACGAACCTCAGGAAGGTGAGCTGATTACCCCTGACGGCAAGGTCTGGATATCTCACAGCAACGTCATCAAGGATGCAAATGGAGATGTAAGCGGGGTCGTTCACGTTGCAGTAAATATCACAGAACGCAAAAGGGCAGAGAAGGCGCTTGCGGAATCGGAGAATATATACAGAGCTATTTTCGAGAACACCGGCACTGCCACAATGATTATTGAGGAGAATACAATTATATCTCTGGCCAATTCGGAATTGGAAAAGCTTACCGGCTATAGCAAAAAGGAGATTGAAGAAAAGATTGGCTGGACAGATTTCGTCGTAAAAGAAGATCTCGAAAGGATGCTAGAGCAACATAAATTGAGAAGAATAGATCCCGGTGCAGCCCTGAATAACTATGAGTTTCGGGCCGTTAACAAAAATGGCCATGTCAAGGATATACTATTGCAGGTTGATCTTATCCCTGGGACGAAGAAGAGCATTGCATCCCTTTTGGATATAACTGATCGAAAGCAAATGGAAGATGTCTTGCGTGCATCTAATCAACTCCTCGACGGGATTATAAATACGATACCCGTAAGGGTATTCTGGAAGGATAAAAATCTCGTTTTCTTGGGTTGTAACAAAATATTCGCACAAGACGCGGGTTTCACCGATCCGAAAGACATAATTGGCAAAGACGATTACCAGATGAGCTGGCGTGACCAGGCTGAATCGTATCGTGCCGATGATCGCCAGGTTATCGAAAGCGGCCTGCCAAAATTATTCATCGAAGAACCCCAGACGACTCCTGAAGGGAACACTATCATTCTTCTTACGAGCAAGACTCCTCTGCGTAGTTCTGAAGGAAAAATCATCGGCGTTCTCGGAACGTATATGGACATCACCGAGAACAAGCGTGCAGAGGAGGAGCTTCGTGAGAGCGAAGAGAAGTATCGGATGCTTGTGGAGAACCTCGACGAGGGAATCCAGGTAGTCAATGAAGATGGCACGATTATCTTCGCAAATCAGCGAATGGAAGAGATAGTTGGATACGGGAGGGGCGAGCTGGTCGGGAAAAACGCGCTGGAGATGATGGACGACCGCAGCCGTGAGAAGGCCGAGGCAGGGATGAAGCAGGACAGGACAGAGGGATCAAAAATCCAGATAGAGCTTTTAAACTTTCATAAAAACGGGACACCGATCAATGTGAGCATGAGGGGCACATCAATCAAAAGCCTCAGCAAGGAAACATTGTTCCTCGCCGTCATCTCGGACATCACCGAACGTAAACGAGCCGAGACGGCGTTGCGGGAGAGCGAGGCTCGTTATCGCACATTGTTCGAGTCTGGCAAGGACTCCATTTTCCTCTTTCCGGTCAAGGCCGACGGAATGCCCCTGAATTTCACCGATGTAAATGCTGTGGCCTGTCAGGTGTATGGCTACACGCATGATGAGTTTCTTACCATGTCTCCGTCCGATCTCATCGCCCCGGGGTATCACGAGATGATGTCTGCCTTGGGCGGAGAGCTGACCAAGAACAAGAATATGCGAGCGGAATGGTATGACATCTGCAAGGATGGCCGTCGAATCCCTGTGGATGTTTCGGTGACGCTTTTTGAGTTAGGCGGAGAGCCGATTTGCATGGCGGTGGTCAGGGATATCACTGAGCACAAGCGCGCCGAAGAAGCATTACTCGAATCAGAACAGCGCCTGGCAAATATTATTGACTTTCTCCCGGATGCAACATTGGTCATAGATAGCGAGAAGAAGATAATTGCCTGGAATCGTGCCATGGAAGCATTGACTGGCATTAAAGCCGATGATATGCTAGGAAAAGGCAATTATGAATACGCTCTGCCATTCTACGGCGAGAGAAGGCCCATGCTAGTAGACCTGGTGTTTGAACCACAGTCCGAGATCGAGAAAAAGTACCTCGACTTGAAGCGGTTTAATGGCGCCATTGTTGGAGATATATTCACGCCTCGATTGAAAGGGGATGGCGCCTATCTTTGGGGTGTGGCATCCCCAATATTTGATATCCACGGAAAGATCGTTGGAGCTATCGAGTCTATCAAGGATATTACAGATATAAAGCAGGCTGAGGATAGGATCAAAGCCTCTCTTAAAGAGAAAGAAGTCCTCCTGAAAGAGATCCACCATCGCGTCAAGAATAATCTGCAAGTGATCTCTGCCCTTCTATCCCTGCAATCATCGTACATTGCTGATGAGGATATTATAAAAATATTTAGAGATAGCCAGAACCGTATCAAATCCATGGCCCTGGTTCATGAGAATTTGTATAGATCCAAAGACTTAGGCAAAGTTGACTTCAACGAGTACGTTAACCAGCTTGTTACCCATTTGTCTCAATCTTACGGTGATCTCGCAGGCAAAATCAAATTTAAAGTAAATTCAGAAAACGTTTATTTGAATATAAACACAGCTATCCCATGTGGCATGATCATAAATGAGCTGGTCGCAAACTCCTTTAAGCATGCGTTTCCAGATGGCAGGAGAGGTGAGGTCTGCGTAGACCTTAGTTCCGAGGGTGACGGCTTTAGGCTCATTGTTAGTGATAATGGCGTAGGGATCAAGGGCGATACAAATATCAAGGAATCGAAGACCTTAGGGTTCAGACTTATCGATACTCTTGTCAATCAGATCAATGGCACTATTAGCCTTGATACGATTAATGGATTCAGATGCGAGATCCATTTCAGAGGGTTAAAGTGAGGGAAGAAAAATGATCTGCGAAAATGTCTTAATAGTTGAGGATGGGGAATATTGGCGATTGAACTCAAGGCTCAATGATCGGTGCATGGAAAAAATACGGCTGATTGCAAAAAGATTAGATGAGATGATAACTTGTTATCATCTCTTCAGAGGCTAATTCTTTTTGATTCGAATAACTGCTCATAGAATTGTTACTGGTGTTACGTGCGCCTCGATGTTCTTTTCTGACTCTGGAGTCCTTTCAATCACGCCATGCTCCATCTCCTGATGCATATGCGCATGCTCAATAACCTCATCTTTATCCTTTCCGGTTACTGAAAAATCACATCCGGGCTCACTGCAGGTATATCGCTTGCGTTCTTCTGATGCGGGTACCGATTGAATATCGCTCTTGATGTTCCTCTCCATTTCCGGGGACATCTCTTTCATGCCATGAGCTTCCTCTTGATGTCGGCGCGCATGCTCCATGGCTTCACTGTCTGTCTTTGCTTGTACCCTGAAACCGCATGTTTTATCGTTAGTTATCTCTCTGCACATGTACTCTCTATATCCTTGTTCCAAATCGCTTTGTCTGGCCATAAGTATAACTGGCGCTTCTGAACTTAAAAACTTTAGCAAAATTTATTACAAGTGATATAGTTAGCGATTGATAAAAAGGGGCTTGGATTATCTCGGTCCATAACTGTGGAACGAAGGCCCTTTGGAGCAGATAAGCCAAATGTGTCGCGGTTATCAACTTAACGCAAGGTTAAAAAATGGTACATTGATTATCGAATCCAAAATTACCGGCAGTATTGAATCCTAATTCTGCAGGATATCATCTTCTGCGCCACTAACCAAGGATTATTTTTATATGGTTAGATGACCCTCCTTTACAGGCTTATGGTACTTGATAATTTAGGCGGATCGCTGCGCAGTGCACTGCGGAAAATCGCATCTGCAAATAAGATTGATAAGCCCCTTATTGAGGAGACTGTCAGGGAGATTCAGCGCGCTCTTTTGCAGGCAGACGTAAATGTCAAGCTTGTGATGCAGCTTTCAAATAAAATAAAGGAAAGAGCTCTCGATGAAAAGCCGCCCACAGGCATGAATCCTCGGGAGCACGTCATCAATATCGTCTACCAGGAGCTCATAAATCTTGTTGGACAGGGCGCCGACATCCCGCTGAAGAAGCAGGATCTAATGCTCGTGGGACTGCAAGGTTCAGGAAAGACAACTACTGCAGCAAAGCTGGCGACATATTTCCAAAGGAAGGGCCTGCGCACGGCAGTCATCTGCGCGGATACATTCAGAGCTGGCGCTTACGATCAGCTCAAGGCTCTCTGCGAAAAGCAAGGCATCTTCTTTTATGGCGAGAGGGGCAACCCCGACGCTCCGGCTGTTGCCAGACACGGCCTTGAGGCAGCGAAGAAATACGATGTCAGGATCATAGATACAGCCGGCAGACATGCGCTGGAGGCAGATCTGATCAAGGAGATGGAGGATATCCATGCTGTAGTAAATGCCGATCAGAAGCTTCTGGTGATGGATGCTGCCATTGGGCAGCAGGCGAGTGAGCAGGCAAGGGCTTTTCACGATGCAGTCAATATAACGGGCGTTATAATTACCAAGCTCGATGGAACTGCAAAGGGCGGCGGCGCACTGAGCGCAGTCGCAGAGACCAAGACTTCAGTTGCTTTTATCGGCGTTGGAGAGACGCCCAATGACCTGGAGCGCTTTGAGGCAGATAGGTTCATCTCACGGCTGCTCGGGATGGGCGACATAAAGACGCTCATTGAGCGGGCGCAGGAAGTTCAGGCTACTGAAGAAGTTGATGTTGAATCCATGATGAGGGGCAAGTTCACCCTCAAGGATATGTATAATCAGATGGAGGCCATGAACAAGCTCGGGCCTCTGAAGCAGATAATGCAAATGCTTCCGATGGGAGGCCTTGGCATCGAGCTATCGGATAAGGAGTTCCAGGCCACAAAGGACCGCTTGGATAAGTACAGGGTAATAATGGATTCAATGACCGATGCTGAGCTTGAAGATCCGAAGATTATCACTGCCTCTCGGATAAAGCGCATCTCCTATGGAAGCGGAAGCTCCCCCGAGGTTGTTCGAGAGCTTCTTAAATCCCACCAGGCGATGCAGAAGGCAATAAAAGGTATGAAGGGCATGGGCAAGATGAATATGAAGCGGCTCATGAAGAGGTTTGGACCAATCAGTTAAATTGAGAGACTTTTTCTCTCAATTGTCTTGCTCAATGTTCCTGAGGGCCTTATGCTTCCAGTTAATGTTCCTGATTGGGTGATTACATCGCCTGAGTATGCATCATATCTACCAGTAAGCGATATGCCCGATTGAGATACCTTAAGCCTGTACACTTCAGAGCTATCGATGACCGAGATGGTCAAATCTATATTGCCTCTTGAGGTATTTCCTGAAGCATCGACTCTGCGGCTATTTCCCTCTCCGGTTATGCTTCCGTAACCCACGATAACATCTTTGTTCTGCGATACATCCAACTTGATTTGTCTCATATTAGAGCCCAGCAGGCCCAGTGACCAGATTCCCGTCAAGTTTACCTGATTTTCAGCTCCCACTCTGACACCGGTAGCTCCCTCCGATCCAACTCTCACCGGCGGAATTATTCCCTTTCCCGTTGTCACAGTCCCTGCATAACCCTGCGAAGATGCCTGAACTGCAAGGCAGACCAGAACCAGAATTGATAGCAATAGCCTATTCATTCTCGTGACTTCCTCCCCGCCCTAAAGAGCAGGGCTTCCTATTTCAATGATCTGCTATTGCAGTATCTTGATAGGCTCTTCCCCTCAGTCCGAGGGTGCGAATGTTCATACTGGCGTTGATGTCTCTATCCATCTGTAGTCCACAGTTAGGGCAATGATGGGTTTCTATCTGCCAGTGTTTTTGGAACCATTATTTTGGAACCATTATACTGCGTTGGGAGCACTGAAGAATGCTTTTGTTAGACTTATCTAGCCTTCTCAGAACATCCTGAAGCACCTTAGCGAAAGTAATAGAGAAGCGCATGGCATTCATCTCCGGCCCTGTTGACCAGAGTTTTCTGCCTGTTTTCTATAAAAATAGTGGTATTCAGGGCAGAAGCCTGAGCATCAGGCCGGTCTGCCCAGGAATCCTCAGTAAGAGCCATTCTGCGATTGCTGGCCTGAATACTGTGAATACTGCTGGATATTTTGTTGAGCATCTGGCTGTGATACAGCTCCTAGAGGCGCTATCATGCTCCCATAGGCGACTCCCGGCTGGGTTATTCCTGGCGCGCTATATAAGTAGTTACCACCCATCGATCCTGGACTTACCGTCAGACTGAGCCTATATATGCTGTTGGGCGATCCAGCTGGGATAACAAACAAACCCAATTTATCGTTACTAAGAAGCGTTCCTCCGACAGTTACCGCAGTAGTGCTGCTCCCAGATGTTAGCTCCCCAGATCCGAAGATTGCATCCTCTGATTGGAAAAGCGTCAATGTTAGAGACTTTGTGCCGACATCAGTGAGCTTTAAGGACCAGACTCCCGCGATAGGTACAGGATATCCCACTATAACGGGTGTCCTAACGCCCTTACCGACCGCATTTGGAGACATTCCCGTCTTTTTATTGATGAGGAAAAGGCTCTCGTTTCTGAACGATAGGTCACTATCGCTTGGATTAGTGCTGGATCCAGTAGTAACCTCTTTCGTTATCTGATAGCCTGACATGTCCTCGTTTGGAAAAGGCTGATCCACTATACTCTTAGGCCCTGGTGGTATGTCGGCAAATGCTGGAATTGCCAGGCATACGATAAGGGCAAGTGCTAATACCACACTTTTACTTCCCATCCACGATCCTCCTAATTAGGATTGGAATTATCTCTTAAAGGGTTTAAAGGTTGCCCTTTTAAGGGACTTGTTGCCGGAATTATCATCAAAAATGGGTATATTGGCAGTATCTAAAAGGAGTGCAGCAAAGCAAATTTTAATTATGAATTTAAAAAATAGAGCATATATCCCAATTATCTACTGGGATGATCTTGTGCCTCTGGCGCTTCCCATCCAAGTGTCTCCACTTGCTGAGAACGCCTGGAAATCTCCGGAAGCAGAATCGCCGCTGGGTGCCAATGCGAGCTTATAGAGGCTGATAGATCCCAATGTTGTCAGATCCAGATTTAGTTTACTGCCATCAAATGACCCTGAGGCGGCAACAATTAGGGTGCTGTTCCCATCGTTCATGCTTCCCGTCCCAAAGACAGCATCGCCGGTCTGGAACAGCGTCAAGACCATATTTTTAAGAGTATTATCATTAAGCTCAAACGACCAGCTTCCAGATACGGTTTCCGGTGAGGGCGTTGTCTGAGTTACCTCGGGTGCTTGAGTTGTTTGGGCAGCCTCAGGTGTTTGGGTGGAACTGGTTTCCTGTGTGCTCGCAGACTGATCCTGGGCAGTTGTTGCAGCCTCAGCTGCATCCCTGGATTCCTTGGCGCTATTGCCGCTATCCGAGAGCGTTTTAGGCATAGTGAAATTGACTCCTGTTCTGGTGCTCCAAGCCTCACGGGATTTTTGGGGTGTCGCTGCTAGGCTCGGATCAATTGGTTTGTATGTTCCTTCATCACCGCCGCTTATCAACTGATCGGCAGTTAGGCCATCGGGATTGTCCCAATCGGCGCAGTGGACTATTAAAGCAAAAAGGGCGACCAAGGCAAAGGATGATAGTAACATCAACATTTTAATTCTCATTCGCTCTGAACCTCCTATCTATACGATCTTGGATCTTTGACAAAGGATCTTTGATTTGATCAAGGATCTTTGATCAATGGATTCTCCAAGCCATTACATCGCCATTAGATCCCACCTATAAAAGCTTAATGCCGTTTATCTGCATTAATCGATTTATCTTTAGGGTGTTTATCGACTAAAAATTTATAAATTATAGAAATAGATCTCTACGCAAGTGTGCCGATGAGGGTCCCTGTCCAAGGTGCCGGGCTTGAGCCGAATGCCCTGTAGCTGCCTGATAAGGATTTGCCGCTGATATCTATGGTAAGCTTGTAGAGGTTGACATCATTCATAGAGAGCAGGTCCATGTCCAGTTTGCCTCCAGACACTGATCCCGTGGCCGCGACATCCTGGGTCACGCCTCCGGATATCATGCTGCCCTTGCCGAAGACTATGTCGCCTGACTGTGTAAGGACGATTGTGACAGATCTTATCGTGCTATCGGTTAGAACCAGGGATAGGCTTCCCGCAATGTTCGAAGGCGATGATGTGCTTGTGCCTTGGGGAAACTGTGTGTTCTTGGCCGATATCATCATTGCACCCTTAGCGGGTCCTATTGACCCGGCATTAGGGCTCACATTAAAGATTTCTTCTCCGCCCATAGTATGCTTTATATCCTGCTTGGTAGCAGAATTTGCGCCTGAATCGCTGGGATTTAGGTAATCGTCCTGGGCATATGCTTGGGCCGCTATCAGGGTAAGGATGAATATGCACATGAGTGCTCTGCAATATCTCATCATGATTCCTCGCTAGTTGTTATGATATCCATTCCACATTCGGTTTAGTCTAAGATACCTTAAATCTAGCGCTGTATTCCTATCTCGTGAGGATATAAAAATGTAAGTGACCAAATGTTAGTCGCTGAAGCCTCGCGGCTCATTGCTGCCGCCGTAGATAGTTCCCATCAAGGGATCTCCGCCTGCGGGCGTATAGAGCTTGAATGATCCTGAAGTGGCATTGCCGCTGCCGATGTTTATTGAGAGCACATAGAGGTTTGTGTCCTCAAGTGTGACAGCATTCAGAACCATCGTGATCCCTTCAAGCAGCGATCCGTCTGCTGTTGCGGGCTGCTCTCTCAAACCGTTCTTCAGCACTCCCTTACCAAAGACTACTCCACCTGCCTGGTAGAGGTGCAGGATTAAATCTCCAATCGGCCTCGATCTCTGGTCTCTCAGCTCAAATGTCCAGTTGCCCGCCACGTTCCTGTAGGAGCCGAGTGAACTTGCAGCGCCGCTTGTCCTCGCCAGATAATCTGCGGTATGCTCTGTACTGACTATCTGCATGCTGTCAGCTGAAAGATCCAGGGGATATTCTGTAGGTTGCTGCACTATCACGGGCGCAGCATAAACGGTAGCCGCAAGGCACGTTGCCAATACTGCTACTGCCAGCAGAATTATGTTATTATGTCTCATCTTTTGATAACCTCCACCCCAACTATGAGCGAAGATGGGATACTTGGATGGATAAACCTGACGCTACCTGTAATTTATCCTTTCTATAATTGCTGACCTATCTTCAATTCAGGCCCTCCCATATAATTCTGTCATTTCCAAGAGCTGCCCGACAGCCTTCATCTGCTCAGGCAGCACCCTCCATTGGTAGTTGCCCTCTGTTATACTTGGATGGTTCATCCTTGCCTCCTCGCCAAGGCCCAGTATATCCTGCATGGGAATAATGGATGTATCGGCGACAGACATCATTGCAAGCCTTATCAACTCCTGGGAGACGTTTTCTGCATTGATCTCGTGCCCTATATATTTCAGGAGGCGCTCTTTCTCTTCGGGCTTGGCTTCGTGCTCAAACCACCCCTTTGCGGTATTGTTGTCGTGGGTTCCTGTATATATTACGCAATTCTTGATAATATTATGAGGTGCATAAGGATTTCTCGGCAGATCCTCACCAAAAGCAAAGAGAAGCACCCTCATCCCCGGAATCCCAAATTTATTCATGACCTCCCTGACATCTGCTGTTATAATTCCCAAATCCTCCGCTATTAGAGAGATACATCTGAAATGTCTGAAGATCCTTGTGAGAAAATCCTCAGCGGGTGCCAGGGTCCATCTGCCGTTAACTGCAGTCTTCTCTCCAGCAGGCACCTCCCAATAGGCGATAAGCCCGCGGAAGTGATCTATTCGCAGCACATCGACGAGGCCGAGGATATGGCCCAAGCGCTGTATCCACCAGGAATATCCGGATTCTCTGATAACATCCCAATTGTAGAGGGGATTTCCCCAAAGCTGGCCTGTGGCGCTGAAGTAATCCGGAGGAACGCCTGCAGAGGATATCTGCTGCCTGTTCAGATCCAGCTTGAATAGTCCGGGATTCGACCAGACATCGGCGCTATCATAGTTGATGTATATTGGGATATCTCCTATGATCTTTATGTTGTAATCGTTGCACCTCCGCTTGAGAGCGCCCCATTGTCTGAAGAAGATAAACTGGATGAACTTCTCTCTTTCGATCCCATTCCTGAGTCGGTCTCTAGCCTTATCGATCTCTTCCTTCTGCCTATCCTTCAACTCTCGCGGCCAGCTTGACCAGATCAATCCTTTTTGCTCGGCTTTGATTGATTTGAAGAGCGCAAAATCGTCGAGCCAGAAAGCATTCATAGAACAAAACAGGTTGTAATCGCTATCTTTGCCCCTTGATCTAAACCGTTCAAAGGCCTTGTCCAGAAGCCTGTCTTTATAGGCGATAACTGCAGGATAATCGATCTTATCGGCCTTGAAGGGCGGCACGGGCTCGATATCATCTTTGTATAATAGTCCCTCAACCATCAGCAGTGCAGGGCTTATCAGCAGTGAATTGCCCGCAAAGGCGGATATGCTGTTGTAAGGTGTATTTCCGAAGGCCGGGTCGGTCATGCTGAGCGGCAGTATCTGCCAATAGCTCTGTTTGTTCTCGGATAAAAGATCCACAAACCTATATGCTTCAGGGCCAAGATCGCCTATGCCGTACGGCGATGGAAGAGATGTTATATGAAGCAGTATGCCGCTTCCTCTGAACCTCATGATCCATCCCTTCCCAGGAGCAAAGCAACAGGAAAGCTGTCAAGGACGTCTCCGATGTACATCTCTTCTTTCGCATTGAAAGATTGATCGGTTATCACATTTATCCACGAGACCGGCATATCATTGTTGATTATAATACTGGTATCGCTCCATATCCTTCTGCCTAGAGGCATCTCACCTTCCTTTACCAAAGCTGTAGTAAGCCTTGGCGCGATTGTAATCGCCCATGAATTCTTATGCCTACGCGCGAATGCTACTGCATTTTCCTTATAGCATCCCTGAACATTCAGGCGTATGTAGCTTCCCTTGGAAAAGAGCTCAGTTTCATTATTTCTTGACTTGAGAGCCCTGTGGATCAGGAAAAGCTTAATCCTTCCATCCTCTTTTTTAGCTATCAGGTCTTCAATCAGGCCTACGAGATCCTTTTTTTCCCTTTCCATGATCTCCCTCAGGTGCGATATCCTTCTCCCGAAGTTAACCGGCCTGCGGTTATCGGGATCAACGAAGCTCAAGTCCCAGATCTCAGTCCCTTGATAGAAGTCGGGAATTCCGGGAGCGGTTATCTTGATGAGCGTTTGAGCAAGCGAGTTCAGAATGCCGTAATATGCTATCCGACGCTGAAACGGCATGAAACTCTTTATGAATCCGTCGGAATCTAAGACTGCATCTAGAAATGATATAAACGCTGCCTCATAAGATGTATCCGGCATTGCCCAGCCCGAATGCGTCTTTGCCTCTCTGACAGCCTTCACGAGATAATTCTTGATCCTATCTCTGAAATCCGGCTCGGAGGCGAATGGAATCGCGCCTATCAACGACTGATAAAGGAAATATTCATCATTTCTATCAGGCGTATTTCGGATGTTCTTCATGGCTCCGTTCAATCTGCTCCAGGTCTCAATATGCCTCTCCCATTCCTCCGGCATCTCCGAGAGCACGTTTATCCTTGATCTTGCATCTTCGCCGCGTTTCGTATCATGAGTAGATGTAGCGTTCATCGTGTTGGGCCAGACTGCCGCCCTGGATTCATTAAAGTCATGAAACTCATCTAGGGCTAAACCGAATTTCTCAGGATCCCCGCCAACTTCATTGAGCGAGAGAAGCCTGCAGTAGACATATAATGCCGTATCCTCAGCGCCCTTGGCCATAAGAGGGCCTGTGAACTGCTGAAACCTCATGACGGCTCCAAGCCAGCTTTCCTTTCTTTCACCGTCCGGCAAAAGAATGAACTGCTCCAGGAAATCTACCTCGTTGAAAAGATCTCGATTTCTTTCCTTGGCCCTTCTTGCAGTCTCCGCCATTATAGTTCTGTCAGTCTCGCTAAAAACAGTCGAATCAATATATGTTCTGTAAATTGGAAAGTCTACTAAAAGCTCCGTCAAAGATTTTTTGATTCCTGTAAATGTGAGATCTTTCCCATATCTATCTTTGCCGATAGCATTTTTGAACAGAAGGGCCAAGTTATCTACCTCTCCGCTCATGTGCATATCGGCTATTAGCTTCTTTTTTTCATAAACAATATCGCTATAGGATTTATCCTGCCCTGAAAACTTTGAGTATATCTTCTCGAATTCCGATCTTCGGATTTTGTCACATAGAACTCCGTTTACAGAGTTTAAGAAATCATAGCCCGTCGTCCCTTGAATCTGCCAGCTCGAAGGCAGTTCTTCCCCGGGGAGCAGAATCTTCTCAGCCACAATGTAAATATCGTCTATTTTTTCTCTTAAATTTTTTACATAATTAGCAGGATCGTACAAACCATCGAGATGATCTATCCTCAGCCCCGTAACCTTGCCGCTTTTGATCAGGTCGAAGACAAACGAATGAATGTTATCGAAAACATCATTCCTCTCAGTCCTGATGCATATCAGATCGTTAACGATAAAGAACCTTCTATAGTTTATATCATCTGATGCGACCTTCCAGAAGCTAAGCCTGAAACGCTGGTCGGATAGGAGATTATCAAGAGAATTGAAGCTCTCTGGGTCTCCCTTCTTCCCATTGAACGATTCAATGTTCGAATCAACGAATCTCTTGATACTTTCACTCCAGGAGTATAGTTCCCATAGTCTGTTTTTCAATTCCTGATCGGGATCATCGCCACCTGCTGCCAGGATTATCGACTTGATTTCAGTGAGGTCAGAATTATCTTCTCCAAGGAGCTTTTCCAGTCTCTCCAGTCCCTGGCTCAGGATTTTGGCATATGAACCAAGTCGCAAAGGCATTCTGATGCCGTAGTAGGCGGCGGCAAAGCCTGTCTCGTCATAGATAAACTTGATCTCGCCCAGCTCAAGGGTCTTGCCGTAAAGGTCTCCGAGAAATGGGGCAAGAAGCTTTCCTTTCAGCCCTTCCCAGGGATGGTCCCATTCGATATCGAAGAATTGACAATATTCGGACCCGCTTCCTCTCTCAAGGATATCCGAAAGCATACGGTTCTCATGGCTATACGACATATGGTTCGGCACTATATCCTGAATCCATCCCATTCCGTAGCTTCTTAGCTCTTTTATCAGTGCATCGAAATCCTCTGGCGTTCCCAGCTCCGGATTCAATATGTTTTGGTCGACAATGTCATAACCGTGAGGGCTTCCTTTCTTTGCTTTGAATATGGGCGATGCATAGATATCCGATATCCCGAGCTCAGCGAGATAGGGCACAATCTCCAGAGCATTTTTGAAGCCGAATGAAGAGTTAAACTGAAGCCTGTAGGTTGCGACAGGCAAACGCATCAATGTGTCCTCACATGCATATCGCTTTCGAGGCTCTCGAATAGCTCCATCCACTTCTTTGCAGCTTCATCGCCTTTTTCTGCCCTGGACTTAATTCCGCCCAGATGCTGTCTGCTAATTGAGAATAGAATATTCTGGGACTTCCAAAGATCCAGGCGCAGGTGCATATTGTTAAGAGCTTTGACAATCTGGCTGACTGTCTGCAGAAGCGGGATATCATCGGGCTTATCCTTAAGCTTCTCCATAAGCCCGTCAATCTGATGGCTCGCAATTAGGGTTAATGCAGGATCAAATTCAATCGGCCATCTCCCTGCTTCCTCAACAAGCTTCTGGAGCTTCTCCAAATCTTTATCACCGATAGCCCTCTCAACTTTGCCATTCAGCACATGCCTTCTTATATCTATAAGAACTGACGGCATGACGGCTCCTACATTTTTCATAATCTGCAGAGTAGGATAATGGTGATCATAAATCTGCTTGAACATTGCTGAGACCTCCTTGAGCTGCGGCTTGAGGATCTGCTTGAATATCTCGTTCTGGGCATCCTTGAAGAGATGCCACATTCCATAGTTATGATCTCCAAAATTCTTGTCGAGCTGCCTTATGACCTCGGGTATATCGGACTTGGCAAATGCACCCTCGATATCCTTCTTCATTGCTTCATATTTGTCGTCGCCGTCAAACCTTCGTACGCCGCCGCTGACATAATGCTCATCAAAGTAGACAACGGCGAAGGACATAACCGCCTCTTCCCATGTGAGATCTGAGCGAATTCTGACTTTGCCTACAGCCAGCTTGTGCGTGCCAATCTCTTTGATCTCATATGCCTCTCTCTTGACGGTATAGATGAAGATTCTAGCAGTTTCAGGATATTCTTTGAATATAGAAGATATAGCATAATGAGCTGTGACTCTATTCAGGTCTACAGCGGCAGGTTTAGCCATATTATCATATATATTGGCGCCATTTCCGAATCCCGGAATATTGCTTACGGCTTTCTCGAGAATCTTTTTATACTCTGGCTCAAGATCAGCTCCGGAAACCTCTTTTGCAAGCTGCATTGCCCTGGCTGCATACTTCATCACCTGGGTTGTCTCAATGCCTGATATCTCATCGAAGAACCAGCCGCAGCTCGTGAACATCAGAAGGGCCTGGCGCTGCATTCCCAGGAGCTTTAAGACTTTGATCTTCTCTTCCTGGGATAGCCCCTTTGAAGCATGCTCCGACAGGAATTTATCGACGTTCTGGATGGACCTGTCCAATATTATATAAATATAATCATCTCTAGCCTGCCAGGGATCTTTTAGGTATTGAGCTGCCTCCTTCTCATAGATGGGAATGAGGGCATCCCTGAGCCAGTTCATGGCATCTCGTAGCGGCGTTCTCCACTTCTGGTTCCAGCCTGGATGCATGCCTGTATTGCAGCCGCAATCGGATCGCCATCTCTCAACTCCATGAATACACGACCAGGACGTGTTCTCGATAATTTCCACTTCACGAGTCGGAGGGTGCTTATCCAGGTATTCTCCATAGACTGTGATCTTGGCAAGGTCCTTGGATTCAAGATAATAGAGACAGTACGCCAGCGCCTGATCGCCATTGGGGTAATGATGACCGTAAGTCTCTCCATCTGTGGCTATATGGACTATCTGGTCCTCCTGAGAATCTGAAAATGCTTGCATTAGACGATTTGCGAATCCTTCACCGCTATTGAGGAGATTGGAAAAAGCCACATCCTTGGATATAGGCCCATCATAAACAAAGACACTTATTGTTCTTCCTGATTTGAGCTTACAAAGGTAGGGCATTCTGATATTCATGCCTCCGTTGGAGACCTCTTGCCAGGCGTCGTCACCGATCTTCCTCAGTTTACCTATCTGATGGGGATCGAGGATAACGAACTTAATGCCTTGCTCGGCCATCAGGTCAAGGCTCTCAAGATCTACTGCAGTTTCAGGAAGCCACATCCCTTCAGGCTTTCTTTCGAATCTGCGCTCAAACTCCTTCACGCCCCAGATTACCTGAGTTCTCTTATCCCTGCTGTTTGCTAAGGGCATAATCATATGATTATATGCCTGAGCCATTGCAGGACAGTGGCCTGAAAATTTATCTTTGTTAATTTTATCAGATGCTATTATCGCCTTATAAGTATCGGATGCCATTACATCCATCCATGAAAGAAGAGTAGGACCGAAGTTGAAGCTCATCTTGCCATAGTTATCAGTTATATCTATGACCTTCATCTCAGAGCTCAAAATTCTTGATGCCGCATTTGGAGCATAGCATTGTGCTGTTATCCTCTCGTTCCAATCGTGATAAGGATAGGCTGATTCCTGAAGTTCTATCTCTTCGAGCCAGGGATTTTCTCTAGGGGGCTGATAGAAGTGGCCGTGAATGCAAATATATTTGATCATTTCTGCAAATAATATAAAGGATAGTGGGAATATATCAATTTTTTCTGGCCGTTATTTTCCTTTCTGAGGCCTAAGAGCACATACTATAGTCGAGATTTGGCTCAGATACTTATCGCTAATTTCTATTAGCCATGATCGATCCTATATTTCGCATTAACAATTATCGCAATAATACACTTGAATTATGGGCTTGTTCTTCTTGCCTGACTTGATCTACTGCTTCGTTCATCAATCTCTCTCATCCATTCTCCTCTATTCGTGACCTTTATGCCGGTTGAATCCACTGCTACGACAATATCGTTTTCAGGTACAGGTATGTTCATTTCGAGCTTTGAGATTCTTTCCCGGAGTGTAGTGTAATCTGCTGATCTGATTTCAGGGATAAATCCACTAAGTGCCTGAAGATATCCGTCTAACTGGCGATAAGGCAAATGTAAAAAGGCATAAAGTATTCCGCAAAATTGGATAAAGGTATTTGGGTATATGAACGGTCCGGCCATTCTTGTGTCTGTTCATCTCTGCCAATTCCCACTTCCCATTCTTTAAGAAATCAGTACTTAGGTAGAACCAACGTCGTTTCACTAACGTTTCGTTATACTCCGGCCAGTTTCTATTATCTTCGTATGTCATAACCTGATAAGAATGTTTCTTGATTATATATAGTTACCCAACACAGTAGTCTTTATATCAGATCACTTAATCTATCTTAGCACTCGAAGTGTGATTTAGCGCATCTTACTGGAAGTCATATCGCCCTTTCGTTTGCCTTCTCTGGAAATCCCAGGAGTTCGAGCGTCCTGTTCCGGATACTGATCATATCCCGATCCAATGGTGAACCATCGCCTTCTTTCATATCTTTAGCATAATTTAAGGTAAATTCAAGTTTACCGTTGAGGCCGATGCCTGCAGGAAGCAGAGGAATATCCTTGCTTGCACCAGGAGTAAAAAACATTCGGTCAAGCTTAAGATTCCCATAAGTCACAGGGTAGTTCAGGTTCCCTAGATTTGTGTTGATGATTGCTGGCATCGCGGCTTTAAAAGAACCGGAGAGCACGAATGCGATATTTTCCCTGTCATGTGCAAAGGCTGAAAGGTTCTTCGTTGTCTCGAAGGCTTCTGGGACCAATTTCACAAGAGGTGCAAAACCGAACGATGCATCGATCAGCGTCGGGTCAAAGAGATCGATTTCGAGGCCTGCAGTATTGAGCCTCTCCAAATCTTTGTGAATTATCTTGTGGATCTCCTGCGCATTTTCCCATATATCTTTTTTATTGTCAAATGTGATTGGAAACGCAGAAGCGCCTACAAAAAGGCAAAATGCATCCCTAATGTTCTCCGGAAGGCGTCTTCGCAGATCATATGGAATGGTTACGATGTTCTGGCCTGCTGGGAATGGGCCGACGACATCCTGATATGCTGCCATGAATGCAGCAGTCGTTGCAGATATGATGGTGACTCCCCTCTCTCGGCATTTGGAGACCAAACGGGATGTTTCCTCAGGCTCAAGCTGAAGAAGGACGATATTATGTTGCATCTTTTTCCAGTACGCTTTATGAACCTCGATGAAGTCCGCCTGGGAGAAGTAATGCGGCCTTTGTCTCCACTGGATATTCAGATTATTGATGGCATCGCTTCCGATGGATTTTGATGATGGCGATGAACCCCCATTGGACTGGAGATAGCTGGTGCTCAAAGGTGGCTCTATGACATTTATTTCTTTTGCCGGATCTGCGTAGAAGATAAGAATATCGCGGATCAGATTTGCAAGTGCAACCCCATCGCAGATGCTATGTTGAGCAAATGCAATCAGCTCTGAAACCGGGCTAGAATATACAAGCACAAACCTGATCAAAGGCCCAATTTCAATCTCAAAAGGAACCCTGTGCTCTCGCTGAATTTCGTCGAACCACTGGGTATCCGATGTTCTTGGCACAATACGAAAGATGGTCTCAGGGACCTTGTCCGTCGAAAACCAGGCATCATGCTGATCATCGAAAATAACCTTGGCACCCACCAAAGGATGCATGCGCCGGACGGCACAAAGCACTCTCGTAAGGTCCTTCTCAGATACATTTCCGATAATCCGGGTGGCCACGGCAACGCTGCTGCCAGGGCCCCATAAAAGGTTTCTTTCGCCGTTCCAGAGGCGGCGAATACATCCTGGAATATTGGTGCTTCTATTCATCTGTTCAGTTTGGTTCATTTTTCATTCCACCCAACATTGCGTTTCAAGGCGTCGATTCTGTTGATGCCATATCTCCATACAATCCACTCTGCCCTGATGCATCCAAATTGTATTGAGCATACATATATCTTTCGGTTTAATGCAAAAATTATTCCTATAATGATAGTATATTGTGGATAAAACATTCGCCACCTCCACAAGTTTACAGTTTTTGTCAATTCATATTTACCTGAATTTGTTCAAACCGACCTGTTGTGATCCAGGATAACTTTTTGGAAATGGCTATTTGTCGAACTGGATAAGTTTAAATCTCATCGATTGAAGGACGCTGCTATGTATGAGATCATCAGGACCTTCTCGCCAATATTCAGAGGCATGAACTTTGAGAACCCCAGGGCTGCAGCAATATATTATGTTAATTTGATAATAAATTTTCCTACAAGCCTGCAGGGCATTTTAAAAGAGGCCCAGGCAATTTACGGAAATGATATCAATAGACATGCGCTGCAGGCAGGAAGAAAGGAACTAGAGAAGATGGGTATCATTGGCAGGACCTATTTTACAGAGGACTCTGATGTAGACTTCGACCGAGAAACGTATCTGCCAGCCAATCCCGATATAATCTGGCGGGAGAACCATGAAAGAGCAAGTATTTATTGGAAACAGCCTGAGGAGATGGCTTTTCGAGCGGCCAAAGTAAAGGAGTTATATGGGCATTATCGCAGAAACTTCAAGAAATATGGACTTGGGATAGAAACCGGGAGCATTACGGGATTCTTCAACGTATACTGGTCGACTCGAAAAGGAATCGATAATCTTTATTACGGTTGTAGAGATACCAAAAGAATAGATATAATGGTGAATAGTCTCGAACCATATATGGTTCCGGACTATTCTGAATACGATAATGAAGCCTTCAAAAGAGGAGTAACTGAGAGACTTCTTTTAGATGACAACACTAAAGTCCTTTTCGATAAAAATACAAAACGTAAAGTATTAAAAGATGAGATGCCGATTCTTAAAGAATATGGGCCTGTAATTCAGCAGCGATATAAAAGTTTCGTAGAGATGGGCAAGGATTTTTGCGGCCAGATTGAGGTAAGATATACATCGGTTCCTTACATTACAAATAGACAAACGATATGGTATAACGACGAAGGACCCTTTTGGGCCTGTGATTTCAGGAAGTTGCTGAGCCTTGATTCAAAGGAACCGCCGTATTACCTGGGCACAATTTACCTTCAAAAGGATTTAATCGAGCATATAAAAGAAAATTTTGAAGCCGCATGGGCGAACGGCACACCATTGGATGAGATCTGCGCTAATTGCTGCCCCGTTGGTCAGAAACCGATCTAGGATTTTAAGAATTGAGCGGAAATGAAAGCGTATAATGGCTTTCTATGAGCACAATGATTCTTCGTGTTATCGACAATTAAATGCTCCTTAGCCTTCAGAGCTTCCGAGGGGATGAGAGATCTTCATTATCATAGAAGACGGCATCCCAATAGTCACTGATGCCGAGGCCATTCGAACCTACATCGGTAATGTAGACACGGTTGCCGCGCGAATCTGCGGAAGATGTCTGGGCATATTTTTGTTTAATCAGCCACTCGCCAGTAGCTAAGAAGTGGCCGATAATCGTGTAGACCATCGCTTGAGCTGCGGGAACTTCGTCATCGTTGCTGAAGAGCGCTTGCTGCTCTTGATAATCCTTCGGAATTAAATTAACTACAGGAACCTTACGGATAAGATGCCAATTTGCTTCGCTACGCTCTTTGGCAAAGGGCTCTTTGTTATACCAGGCAGTCTCATGGTTGTAGAAGAGCCTTCTCTCCACCTTGTCGCGAATCTCTAGAATTGATAGCGGAAAAACTGCTATGAGTATATGTGTATCCTTCGATTGTTGGAGCACTGCCTTGGAGAATGGTATCTCTGAAAGGGTGGCAAGCTGTTCGGATGTCGGATTTACCCCGAAGTACTTGATGGCTTCCTCAATGCCGAAGAAGTCCTTGCCCATGATCTCTCGGGCGCGCTTCTGATTGGTCGCCGGTCCGCCGTTTTGAGCCAGCTTTTCCCTTTTACCATATTCAATAACCTTTGCGATAATTTCGCCCATCTTATCACCTGAAAAGCTTCTCTTTGATAGCTGCCTTTTTACGGTCTATCAAGCTTCTTTTCATCCAAGGGTTTATTCTTCCATTACATCCTTTTTCGAATCTTCTGACTTCTCTATTTCTTGATATGCCAGTGCTCTGGAGATCAAGGGCAGCATCTTCGATTCAGCCTCGATCATATAGCAGCCCGGCCTGACGCTTCCGCTCCGGCAGCCGGAGGCTAATGAAATTATTTTATTCGGGGAGCTGGAAGCCGTTCCCCGGCAGCGCCTGGGGTCTCCTGGGGGATATCCCCGGTTCTTGATGAAAATCCCTGGTGGATCAAGGGCTCTTATCTCCTCGACCGCAGATTCGACCACATCCTCTTCGCCGTTGATGATTACCCCAAAGCAAGTTTCTTTAACATTTACATCGTATTTTGACTCATAGATCATCGTGGCTATATCCGATGGAAGAATATCGGTGCATTCAGGGGATGTTATTACGTACTTTGTGACCTTCACATTATCATCCCTATGTAAGCTGCGCCAGTTCACTTCATTCGATCATTGCATAGGCGAAGTTCAACAGGCTGCATACCGCTTTGCCTTCATTTGCTCCATGGAAGTATGCCTTTTTATAATCATCGCTGGTCACATTTTGTACCCTGGAAAATCCTCGTTCCATGAGGAACGCTTCGACATAACCCGTCTCAATGCCGAACTGGAGAGGCTCTCCACGCTCGGCTGCAAACTTCCATATATTTTTTCCATCCTCTGATTCGCATGTGCCGTTAACCACAGACTGCGGGAAGTAATCGAAGAGAATTGCACTGCCCTTTGCAGAATTGTTCACGACAAAAGATAGCGTTTCATCAACAGCCTTAGGTGGGATATACATGATGAACCCTTCCATGAGAAAGAGAGTCTTTTTGGAACTGTCGTATCCCATCTCACGTAGCCTCTCCCCGAGCTTTTCAACCTCAAAATCAGCAGGCACATACACAACATGGTCGGGGAGATCACCGAAGATCTTCTTGATCGTTTCTTTTTTCAAGCCTTGAGTGGCTGGGTGATCCACCTCAAAGACCTTTATCTTGTTCAAACCCTCGATTCGATATGCTCGGGTATCATATCCTGCACCCAGAATAACCAGCTGCTTCAGTCCATTATTGAGATAAGCTTTTACAAAATCATCGAAATATCTGACCCTAGCCCGAACCGAGTTGCCGAATCCCGGAAATAAATGCTCATAATGCTCTGACAGCGCTTTCGCTTTTTCCGGATTTTTGGCTCTAAACTCCAGTATCTCGGGGCTGATGAAATGGATGGCATATGGATCGTAGCAGATGCGCTCGCCCTCAGGCTTTGCAGATTCGGCAAGCCGATGGATCGCAATTGCCTCTGCCATCTTGCTGGGTCCTTGACTTTTAAGCCCCATCTCGTAATAGTATGTGGAGCTATCTAATTTCTGCATATATTATTCCTCTACAATTTTCCCTCTTTCTTTTCAGTACTAGCAAGCATATGATGCACTAAGCCAGCTACGTCTTTGAAGAACTGGTTCGGAGAGATCCCCCGTTCTTCTAGCACCTTCTTAAAGCTCGGGCGCATCTCTGTTAGCGCTTTAAGGATTAGAGTTAGGAAAACAGTCACTTCAGCAGGATCAAGGTCGGGACGGATCAATCCTTCATCCATGCCAGATTTTATTGCATTGCATACTATGGCGAACTCCTCATTGCGCAGCTCAATAACCTTCTTTGCATCATCGCATAGATTCTTGTTATCCTCAATGGAGAACCGATCTGATCGGAAGTAGAGGTATGCTCTGTTATAGTCAGGATACTTATCAACGAACTCAAAATATGTTATACCTATTGCGTCGAGTATTTCCATTCCGGACTTACATTTTTTTATGCGTTCCTTGATCATGGCGTTTAAGATAAGCGCTCCGCGCAGGACTACTGCAAAGAACAATGATTCCTTGTTTTTGAAGTAGATGTAAAGCGTGGCCTTATTCAGGCCCAATTCACTGGCGATATCATCCATAGAGACGTTATCATAGCCTCTGGAGAAGAATATCTTCTCAGCTGCGTCGAGGATTAGCCCACGCCTCTGCTCTTTTTCTTGCTCCCTCAGATTCGTGAATGGCATTTCTTATCTCCAGATCTCTGACCATAGTTTACTCAACTAACCATTGGTTATACATATAACTTATAGTTATTCTTCTATTTAAAAGGCTTGGTTTAATATGCCCATTTCGACCAAATGCAAGCAACAGAACCTTTAAGTATCCACCAAAAGTTTATGCCTTTATGAAATTGATAAGGATATACCTATTTATATTTCTCTTAGGGGTAATAATACCCATTAGCGTTTACGCCGTTGCCGCATCTGGAAATAATAGCACCACCATGAATTTATCCGCAATATCAGGCATGCCTCATGCAGATCTCATCGCCTTTGTAGAAGAAGCCGTAGCTTATGCCCATACAAACGGCAAAGATAGAGCCCTGAAGGAGTTCAGCAACAGAAACGGCTCGTTTGTACGAGGAGATCTCTATATCTACGCCTATGATTTTCAGGGAACAAATATTGCGCACCCGTTTAAACCCGATTGGATTGGCAAAAACAAGCTGAATGTGACCGATTCCAATGGCATACCCTACATTAAGAATCTTATCAAAGTTGCCAAAGAAGAAAAGGGATTCACTTATTTCATCTTTCCAAACCCCGCTCATGGTAACAGAGATGAGTTCAAAATAGGCTATGCGATGAAGGTAGACGATAGTTGGTGGCTTGGCTCTGGAATTTACTTGTCCAATATATCTGCCAATTTTAGCCAGGGCGCCAGGAATGATCTAGTCAGCTTCGTCGATTCTGCTGTTAAGTATGCTAAAGAGAACGGGAAAGATAGAGCTTTGAAGGACTTCAACGATAAGAACGGGACATTCTTCAAGGGAGGCCTGTATATATTCGCCTATGACTTTAATGGCACAACCTTAGCTCTCCCAACCCAGCCAGATCTGGTAGGCGCTAATAGAATTGATGTTGCTGACCTTAATGGAGTTAAATTCGTTCGATATATGAGGGATCTGGCCAGAGAGGGAAGAGGATCTGCATATTATATTTATCCGGACCCGACAAAGAACATGACACAAAGGCTCAAGCTAAGTTATGTCGAGAAGATAGATGATAACTGGTGGCTGGGCGCAGGTATATATGCCCAATAAACTACGCCCAAATGGACAGCCCTAGCAAGTAGTTTGCCTGAAAGGGCTATAACTTTTTTCATCAACTCAAGTCGAGATCGTCCCACCATCTAGTTAATCAGGTTATCTCGTATCCATTATTCCATGGTCAAAGTCGGAGTCCATGTCTCCATAGCTGGCGGGATCGCCAATGCCGTAGATCGCGCTTCACAGAAAGGGTGCGATGTTTTTCAGATATTCTCCAGAAATCCCCGTGGCTGGAGGTTCAAGGATATATCTCCTGAAGAGGCAGATAGCTTTGTGGCAAAGCTGAAAAAATCAGGCATAGGTCCTGCGTTTGATCACATGCCTTACCTGCCAAACCTGGCTTCGCCGAAGGAGGATGTTTACCTTCAATCTGTGACGACCTTGACCGCAGAGCTCCATAGATGCGGCCAGCTCCACATACCTTATCTGGTAACCCACCTGGGAAGCCATCTCGGCTCAGGTCGAGAAGCAGGACTCAAGAGGCTTGTGGATTGTATATCAACAACATTTTCCAGGACAGATAATGATGTAATGCTGCTGCTGGAGAACACAGCAGGATCCAAGAACAGCATGGGCAGCTCTTTTGAGGATATAGCGGCTATTCTGAATGCATTGGATACCAAGCGGCTCGGTGTCTGTTTGGACACCTGCCATCTCTTTGTCGCAGGCTATGATCTTAGAACACCAGAGGCGCTCGGACACACATTAGAGGAGTTTGAAAATCTCATCGGCCTTGAAAGATTGAGGCTGATTCACCTCAACGATTCTAAAGGCGATCTGGGCTCAGGCCTAGATCGTCATGAGCACATTGGTCTTGGGAAAATAGGCGAAGAGGGTTTTAAAGTCATCCTCAGAAATGACGTGATCAAAGCATTGCCGTTAATTCTTGAAACGCCTATTGATTCAGTTAGGGACGATAAGGGAAATATTAAGGTTGCAAGAGAGCTGGCCTCCTCCTGATGTTTCTTGATGCAGCTCAGAAATAAAAAAGATTAGCAAAGGCAGCAGAGACAGGCCTGCCGTATCCACTGCCGGATCTACGGAAACGTATCTCAGCCACCGTGAGATCATCCTTCAGATCATTCTTCTTCTCCAGTGCTAGGAGCGCGAAGCATCCAATAAGACACAGGAGCCCTGCCAGCAGAAATGTGGCAGTGAATCCAAGCAGTGTGGATATGGCTGCGCCGACTGCGCCTGTCGCAGCAGTCCCAATGCCGGTTGAGGTTGAATATACCGACCACTGGAAGCTCTCCTTGCCCTTATCCAGATTTGCAGACCATAGACCGAGCCAGGTAGGATACGCTAGGCCGCTTCCAAGGCCGTAGATCACCTCTGCCAGATAGACCTGGTAGATGCTGTGTGCAGTCAGGTAGATGATGGGCACAAGCGCCATAAGCAGAGTTCCTATCATCAGCCACTGCATCTTCCTGGCATGGCCATCGATATACTTTCCGAATGGCAGCTGTACCAGCGACTTGATGAGCAAAAAGAGAGCACTCGCTATTCCGGCTGTGAGCATATTTCCGCCTGTCACGCCTCCGTTTATGAATATGGCCAGTATGGGCTGTATCAGCCCAAATCCTGTGAGGACGAAGATGTCCGAAAGCATGAGCATTTTCATTGTGCGATTCATCATCAGGAGTCACCCCCAGAATTTTTATGGTTATGTTTATATTCCATACAAAATTTAATTCCAGTTAGATAAGGCATATCCGCCAGACCAGGAAATGGCCAGACAATGCATTGAAACTCAATTTTATCTAAATTTAGGAATATGGCCTAAGCTAAACTTAAAAGAGAGGCTATTCTAAGCCGGACTTCAGGTTGATGAAATAGATTATTACGCTTAGCTCCACGGTAATTAGTGGATTAGCATACTATATAAGCCTTTCTTTATACAAATAACATAGGACTTGCGCACTTGCCGAAACTTTATCATAATATATAGAGAAAAATGAGCTGAGTAAAGAGGCTTTGAATCCGACTGAATGCGTCAATCTAGATTATTCACTCTCTATATTGTAAAGGGTGGTATATATTCTAAATCGATAAAGATTATATACAATCGTACTCCTTAATAAGGAACAATAGCCTCGAATGAAAAATCGCGACGGTTATTCACAGCGCAGGGGCAAGGTTTATGAAATTGGAGCCCGAATTGGGATTAAAGATCAGAATGATCTTTACAGTCTCGCTGCTAATTGCCATATATCTTGCATTTCTTGCTGTCATGGCTTATTATAGAATCAATCTTAAAGCAACGATACTTTTTATGGGAGCATTCACTTTTGTCCAGTACTATTTCTCCGGTCATATTGTGTTATGGTCCATGGGTGCAAAAGAGGTGTCGGAGAAGGAGGCTCCTGAGCTACACAGCATGGTTGAGAGGCTTTGCCTCACTGCTAACTTACCTAAGCCCAAGATAGCGATAATGAAAACTGAGATGCCTAATGCTTTCGCTACAGGACGAAATCAAGGAAATGCCGTAGTAGTAATGACTCAGGGGATAATGAAACAGCTCGATATTGGTGAGCTGGAGGCGGTGCTGGCTCATGAGCTGTCTCACATAAAGAACCGGGACATGGTAGCTATGACCCTAGCTACATTCCTGGCCGATGTGGCTTACCTGGTTTTACGCCAAGACCTTTCCCAGATTAACGGCGATAATTCTAGCGGTAACGATGAAAACCCAGGTGGTGCCATTATCATTATAGCTGCCCTGTGGTTGATCTCCTTTTTAGTTTACAATATCAGCACTCTTTTAATACTGGCTCTCTCCAGGTATCGAGAGTTTGCGGCAGATAAAGGCGCTGCTATTATCACGGGAAAGCCTTCGAATCTAGTATCAGCTCTGGTGAAGATCAGTAGCGAGATACCTAAGATCTCCGACTCGGATTTGAAGATGGTCAAGGGAGCAAACGCCCTCTTTATCATACCTGCCGTCAAAGGAAAAGCTACCCGGAACTTTTTCTCTACCCATCCCTCTCTGGAGGCAAGAATTGAGGCCTTACAATGCCTGGGCGATGAGGCCACCATAGCCTATGATAAAACCATAAGGATAATCCCACAGTTTGCAGAAGACTGGGTCAACAAAGGTCTTGCTCTCGAAGATCAATGCAAATATGATGAGGCGATCCAAGCTTACGATAAGGCAATTGAGCTGAATTCACAGTCTGCGGAAGCCTGGTATAACAAAGGCAGGGTTCTCTATGTCAAAGGTAAATATGATGATGCTATTCAGGCTTATAACAAAGCTATTGAAATTCGACCCAAAGATGCTGAGGTCTGGTACAACAAAGGCATGGCCCTAAGGTTGCTCGGTCGCGTAACAGAAGCAGATGCAATCTTCGCCCAGGCGAAGAGAGATTTGAACAACAAAGGCAATAGTTTATTCGATCTCGAAAAGTATGCAGAGGCTATAAATGCTTATGATCTGGCTTTAACAGCCGATCCAAAGTATGTGAATGCCTGGCTCAATAAAGGCACCGCATTTTTTAAGCTTAGTAGGTACGATGAAGCTATTACGGCTTTTGATCTGGTCATTAAAATGAACCCAAAAAATGCCGATGCCTGGAACCGTAAAGGAGTCGTTTTCAAAAAGATGGGTCGTAAGGTTGAAGCAAGCATTGCCTTCGCCAAGGCCAAGGAGCTGGGGTCATGAGCTATTCCACTAGGATAAGCCCCTCAGAGATGCATGATTTAGTGCTCTCATGGATCGCCTTGATCATTGGCTTTTCCATAGTAGGCGAGAGGCAAATGCCTAGCTTAGATGTGATCGCTATAACTGCTGTAGGTGTGGGCACTGGCTTTCTCCTGCATGAGCTGGCCCATAAGTTTGTGGCCCAGAGGTATGGGTATTGGGCCGAATATCATGCCGATTTAAGAAGTCTATTCTTTATCATCCTCATGGCCGTTGCTGCAGGCTTCTTTTTAGCTGCCCCTGGTGGCGTGTATATCCGAAAAGATGGCAGCCCTATGTCTTACGGTGACGGATCTCAAGAGCAGATGCGAAGCGAATATAAGAGGGAGCAGCTTTGGATCTCCCTGGCAGGACCTGGGATTAACATTCTTTTGGCCCTTCTATTCTTCATCGTCCTAATCAGCGGCTTTCTACAGAGCAATTTGGCAGCTTTCGCAGCCTACTACGCCTTCTTCATCAATCTGAGCCTGGCTGCCTTCAACATGCTGCCCTTTGGTCCCCTGGACGGCAGGAAGGTTTTCCAGAGCAACCGCGTGGTATGGGCAATTGTAGGTGTGCCGACCATACTGTTGGGTCTGGCTATGATATTTGGGGTGCACACAATTTTGTTTTGGCTGGGAGCTGCCATCATTGGTTTAATCATTATTTTAAGCGGTTTGATGGACGATCGGCAATTCAAGAAGCATGACGAGTTCACGAAACGAGCTACTATCGGGCAGGTGACCAAGGAGGAATGGAATGGCGAAGGCATGGATTTATTTGATAGCGAAAAATATGCCGAGGCTATTAAAGCTTATGATATGGCCTTGGCAGCAGATCCAAATTATGTAAATGCCTGGCTCAATAAAGGCACCGCATTTTTTAAGCTTGGTAAGTACCATGAAGCTATTGAAGCGTTTAATCAGGTTATTAAAATGGACCCGCAACATGCTGATGCCTGGCACCGCGAAGGAGTTGTTCTCAAAAAAATGGGCCGTAAGGTTGAGGCTGACGATGCCTTTGCCAAGGCCAAGGAGCTAGGATATAAGAGTTGACCCCAGCTTTCGGGAGAAAGACAAGATGCGCAAACTTTTCATCAGCTATTCTAATAAGCCCGTTGAGGAAACTATGCTGAGGATATGGGCGGTTCTCGGTTTTGTATTGCTGGCTATGGCATTAGTCGCGCCAGCTTTGGGTCAGACAACTGAATCAGATTGGATAGATAAAGGCAATGCTCTCTATAGTCAAGGCAAGTATAATGAGAGTATTCAAGCTTATGACAAGGCTATCGAACTGAATCCAAATAGTGCTGAAGCCTGGACCAACAAAGGCGCTACTCTCGCTGCTCAGAGCAAGTATAACGAGTCTATCCAGGCTTTCGATAAAGCCATAGAAATCAATCCAAACTATGAAAACGCCTGGTATAACAAAGGCTTTGTTCTCAAGACTTTGGGCAGATATGATGAGAGTATTAAAGCTTATGATAAAGCCATTGAGCTGAATCCGCGAGATGTCGAAGCTTGGAGTGGCAAAGGCGAAGCGCTCGATGGTCAGGGCAAGTACGATGAGGCAATTCAGGCTTGTGACAAGGCCATCGAGCTGAATCCTCAATATACCGGGGGCTGGGGTGCCAAAGGTAATGCTCTTCAGGATCAAGGAAAATATGGTGAGGCTATTCAAGCCTTTGATAAGGTCATCGAGCTGAATCCAAAATATGCAGATGCCTGGACCAACAAAGGCAATGCTCTCAATAGCCTGGGCAAATACGATGAGGCAATCCAGGCTTGCGATAAGGTTATCGAGCTGAATCCAAACGGTGTTGAAGCCTGGACTAGCAAAGGTGCTGCTCTCGTTGGTCAGGGTAAGTACGATGATGCCATCAAGGCTTATGACAAAGCTATCAAGCTGAATCCAAACTATGCACAAGCTTGGTATAACAAAGGCATTGTTCTCGGCCAGCAGGGCAAATACGATGACGCCATTCGAGCATACGATAAAGTTATCGAGCTGAATCCAGACGCTACACATTGTGCATATGCCTGGAATAGCAAAGGCGCTGCTCTCAGTAACCAGTCTAAGTATAATGAAGCCATTCAATCTCTCGACAAAGCCATTGAGTTGAACCCAAAATTTGCCGATGCCTTGAGCAACAAAGGTGCTACACTCTATGATCAGGGCAAATACGCTGAGGCCATCCAATGCTTGGATAAGGCCCTTGAGCTAGACCCCCAATTAGCAGTGGTCTGGAGCAACAAAGGCGCTGCTCTCAATGGCCAGGGAAAGTACACTGAAGCTATCAAAGCGTATGACAAGGCCCTTGAGCTGAATCCGCAAGATGCAGATGTTTGGTACAACAAAGGCAATGCTCTCATCAGCCAGGGCAAGTACGACGAGGCCATCAAGGCTTATGATAAAGCCGTAGAGATCAATCCGCAATTAGCAGATGCCTGGAGCAACAAAGGCGCTGCTCTCAATGGCCAGGGTAAGTATGACGGAGCTATCCAAGCTCTTGATAAGGCAATAGGGCTGAACCCACAATTAGCTGAAGCATGGAATAACAAAGGCAATGCTCTCGTCGGACAGGGCAGATATAGCGAAGCCATCCAGGCTCTTGATAAGGCAATAGGGCTAAAACCACAATATGCAGATGCCTGGAGCAATAAAGGCCTTGCTCTTAAGAACCAGGGCAGGTATGAAGAAGCTATAAAAGCTTTCGACAAGGCTATCGAGATCAATCCACAATTTGCAGTGTTCTGGAGCAACAAAGGCAATGCTCTCATTGGCCAGGGAAAGTA
>JBHGAU010000027.1:0-30817 GCA_041946675.1 Methanotrichaceae archaeon
ACATCATAAACAGTTGTCAAATCCTTCAATCCTCCAAGATGATAAGGAACAAACCAGAAACCTTACGCCAGAACAAGTATAAATGCTTTTTCTGCCTTACACTCCTGCCTCTGCGTGGCTATTGCCTGGTCTCTATCCCATTTTGGGCTTATTTGAAGCGAAGGAGCTACTTCGCTATGTGTTATAATTGCAGCTTAAGCTAAATATTTCTTATGGCGTTTGGCTAAGTGTGAAGAGCATTTCAGTTTTCGGATATGTCATTATCCTTATCTGCTATCCCAAGGACATTTAACAGCCCGAGGAGATTCTCTCTGGATATAGTTCCATCCGATACCTTCTTCAGAATTTCCTTGGCATTGAAGGCTACTCCGAGACCGGCATTTTTAATCATCAAGCAGTCATTGGCACCATCACCCACTGCCACGATGTTGTCCGGGCTAATTTTCTCCAAGTCGGCAAGCTTGAAGATTATCTTGCCTTTGGCTTCAGCATCTATTATATCCCCCTCAATCTCTCCCGTCAGCTTTTGATCTCTGATCTCGAGCGTATTGGCAAAGGTGTAATCAAATCCGAGGCGCTCCTTGAGCACATCTGTGAAATATGTGAATCCACCGCTGATAAGGGCTATCTTGTAGCCGAGCAATTTGAGGTGATGGATAAGCTCTTCTGAGCCGGGAGTTAGCTGAAGGTCGCTGGCGATCGCCTCAAGAGTGCTTATGGGTGTTCCTTTGAGCAGCCGGACACGCTGACGAAGCGATTCTTTGAAGTCTATCTCGCCTTTCATCGCCATCTCAGTTATGGCATTAACCTCGTCGTCAACGCCCGCAAAGCTCGCAAGCTTGCAGATTATCTCAAAATCGACAATGGTCATATCCATATCGAAGACGATCAGACGCTTCTCCTTCCGATGTTTTTCAACATCCTCAATGATTACATCGAGGCCCAGCCTCTCGCACTCTTTCTTGAGATCTTCCTTGCAGGTATCGGTATTGCAATCCATCAGATCCATCAAAAACTCAATTGAGATAAGCTCGCCCCTGGCCGTAACAACTGCCTTTTCGATGTTGATATTCTTCTGTGCAGCGATGGATGCAACATCAAAGATTATGCCTGCTCTGTCTCTGGCCAAAATAGTCACAATATAAATGCTCTTCTTGGATTTTCGCCTTCCCCTGTAGTGCTCCATCGGAAGGAGGTTAAACTCTATTCCAAGAGCTGGCGCAGAATTGCTGAGCCATGCCTTAAGCTCCTCTGGTGTAATGCTCGCACAGCTGAAATCGGCAACCACAGACATAACAAATATCCCCTGCATAACTTTTTGGTCCATATCTACGATATTGATATTCCTGGCTGCGGGCTCCCCGAGGATATCGCGTATCAGCCCTGGACGGTCCTTCCCGATGATCGAGATGACCCACAGATCGCTGCTGCAAAATTCAGACTCACTTTGCCGTGATTGCATCGCTCTGGCAACTACAACTTCAAGCCTAAATACCTTTTCGATTGATTGCTGTTAGCTTTTGGAAAACAAAAAATTATTTCGATAGTTTAGCTCGAATCTATTGCCGCATGATCTGGAATCCAATTGATCTCAAGTATTCGTGCAATCTCCTCTCTGGGCAACTACTCCAGCAAGAAATAAATCAAAAATTTTTAAATAACTCCACCATCATCCCTTAATACATTAGCCAGTCGTTCAACGCCTTTTATATCTTCTATAACGGAAGCCACCGGCTCAGGAACTCGGGCCTTCCAGTCTCCGCATTCAAGCATCAGCCTTCTTACTACTGTGCCTGAATATATATCCCTGCTGTACATCGGCGATTTTCTAACCTCTATGCCTGCCTCCGTAAATAATTGAACGACCAGGGGATTGTTGGAGTATACAAAATCAAACTTAGGAACCATAGATTTTAAGTGCGATACCCAGACTGCATTGCGATTTATATCCTGAAGCGGTATTACAAAACATCTATCCCTCAAGTAGTCCAGCGCTTTATAGATCATATCCATACGCTCGCCTGCAGTGAAGGGATTATCCTGCGTATGGCTCTCCTGGGCGCTCCCTATAACTATCACTATCTCATCCACCTCTTCAGCTATCTTCCTGATAACTGCCTGATGGCCGAGATGGTATGGCTGGAAGCGCCCAATGTAAAGCCCTCTCATAGATTTGAAATTATCTGCTTTCCTATCAGTTTGATCGACCGCTCTTTGTCAGGCCCTATGGGCGAGCCCACGACGATCTGGGTGACGCCTGTCTTGAGAAGCTCATCAACCCTGGCACGGCAGTTCTCGGGTGTCCCTGCAACTGAGAACGCCTCGATCATCCTCGCGTTTACGCCGTCCAGGACAGACTTGAAATCTCCTCTGGCTATGGAGTCAGAGATTTTCCTGGCATCATCCGGATTAATCCCATGCCTCTCCAGAACGTTTTCGGGAGAGCCCGCAACTATGAAGGCGACAACCATTTTGGCAGCATTGACCGCTTTTGCATTGTCTTTATCGGCACTGAAGCTGGCATAGGCGCAGATCTGAACATCCTTTGGATCACGTCCTGCCTTCTCGGCTCCCTGCCTTATCACCGGCACAGCATACTTGAAGTCATCAGGGTGAGATGCGTTGATGAGGACGCCGTCCGCGATAGCTCCTGCAAGCTCCAGCATCTTCGGACCCTGTGCACCAATGTATATCGGGATCTTGCCTGCGCTGAAGGCAAGCTGAGCGCCCTTGAAGCCTGCCTGGCTCACCGGTCCTTTTGAGAGAAATGTTCTGATAGCCGAGACCGCATCCTTTACCCGTGTAAGCGGTTTGTCCCACTCAATTCCCATCTTATCGAAGGTTGCCTTGTCACCCGGCCCTATCCCCAAAATTGCCCTGCCGCCAGAGAGCTCATTTATCGAGGCTATGCTGGAGGCAGTGATTGCCACATTTCTGGTGTAGGGATTGGTTACTCCTGTTCCCAACTTAACCTTGCTTGTCAAGAACGACAGCGCTGCAAGGGTAGAATAAACATCTCTATTATTGTAATGATCTGTGATCCAGATGGTATCAAATCCAGCATCCTCTGCAAGCTTCGCAAGGTAGCCGATCTTCAAAGCAGGATCGGCAGGCACGAACTCTATTCCGAACAATCTATCTCCTCCAGCAGTATTTTATCGCCGGCCTTCAGGCCGAAGGCATCAGCGGCACTTCCCTGATTTACCGCAATTTCTGCAAAGCCATGACTGCCAATGGTTATAAGGGGTTCGATCCTTCTTGCCTCAGCGTATGTTCTTACACGTTTGAGCTTTATCCCTTTGAGGCAGAGTCCAAACGATGGGATCTCCCTCATATTCAGGATCAGGTTGCCGAAGTGGTCCACATAGATAATATTGGCCAAAATGCCATCCTCTGTGCGCCTTGCATTTCCAAAGCCGATATCAATTGGCCTTACTCTTGGCCCAAGGCTCTGGATGCTAATGCCATCCGCAAGCATCGCGGCTACAGGCGCGAAGATATCGCGGCCGTGAAAAGTTGCAGCTGCATCAAACTTACAGGCGATCTTATATCCTCGCGGAGTTCCGAGTGATTTCGCAGCGGGAACCAGCAGGCCGTTATCAGGACCGACGAAGAACTGGCCTCTGCTTTCTAAGGCGATCCCGAGCCTTTCTGTTCCAACGCCAGGATCAACAACTGCGATATGAATTGTGCCTTCCGGAAAGTATCTGACCGAAGAGAGAAGCGCGAAGGCACCTGCCCTTATATCTTGTGGCGAAATATCGTGGGCGATATCCACGAAGGTTATCTCTTTGCCCTTGTCTTCGAGTCTGCTCAAGATTACGCCCTTCATTTGGGCGGGATAAAAAGAGCCGAAATCTGTGAGGAGGGTGATTATTCTCATGTCTTGGCCTATTGTTCCGCTGCTGTTTCTAACGCTGCCTTACTGCTTCTCTACCACCGATTCAACTACGGTTATATCTCTCTTCGCAAGCTCTTCCATGAAACTTTGATAAAGCTCTCCTGAGATTGCATCCTCAGGCGGCACTATGCCATTCGTTTCAATTCCGCCCGAGCCCAGCATCCTCGCGCCGATTGCAGCAGAAAAGCCTGTGACTTTGGCCATCGCAGATATCCCATTTCCGGTATCTGCCTCTGTCCACATATAATAATCCGCTCTGCCATCCTTCCCGGAGGCGGTGTTCCACATCACGCACACATCCTCATCGCCCGGCAGCGGCCTGAGCTTCGGCTCTATGAGAGATAGGAAGAAATCCCGGGGCCGAATCAGCCTGCCGTTCATTTCGATAGGAATCAGATCAAGCAGTCCGCATTCCTTCAGTGTATCTATCGCCTGCCAGTGTCCTGGCCACCTTATGGTCTTTTCTGAGAAGCTTTTGAGATCTCTTCTGGTGTAAAGGAAGCTCGGCATCCCGGGCGTTATGGCACACTCAAGCTCCTCATCTTTGCCGAACTCATCGAATCTGAAGCATTCGCGGCCCGATGTCGCATCCACCTCCCTGACTCTGCCATCCTGGATCACTCTGACCTTGACCATATACTCCCGAAGAACGTGGCTGAACGACCAGGTGACCATATACTTTAGAGGATGACGCTTTGCCGATTTCTTTGAGGGTATTCCGCCCACGCGTGCAACTGCAGAGTCCGCATTAACCTTCCTGATCCCCTCCCTAAGGGCGATATTGCTGAGACCCGGCGCGAATCCCATTCCGTCCAGAAGAGTCACACTATTATCGATTGCCCTGTTGTGAAGCAGCTCTCCGTAGTCATCCAAACTCATCCCTTGCGGAATTTCAAGTCCTTCTGTTTCATAAGGCTCCGGTCTCCTGTGGTACTCCTCCAGGACATCAACAACGTTGAGGCCGGAATCTATGGCAGCCTCTACTGTCCGATAGCTCGCTCTTCTATCAGGAAGTGCTATCACGCCGACATCATACTGGCCCATCAGTTTGCGCACAGCAAGAGCGTCGTTTATATCCAGAACACATGGCAAGATTTTATCGCTCTTGATCCACCTGCTTATCCTCTCAAGCGACTCCTGATTCCGGCCTGCAATGCCGATGCTTTCAATTCTATCATCCTTGGCAAGATCCCAGGCTACTGCAGAGCCTATCTTTCCAGCTCCGCCGAAGATAATGATTTTAAGATTTTTCATCCTATATTGAGAAACACATTAATGAAATTTAAAAATAATTCATTTCCCATTCGCAGCTATCACCTCGACATCCCTGGCGCTATCAACCTGTATCTCCTTGGATCCTTGATACTCCGTCAATCTGCCCTTTACCCAGATCCTATCTCCGATCTTGACTTTGCCCAGGATCTCCTGAGCACCCGAATCCTGGGCGATGAAGATGTCTGCAGATGTAGAATCAAGTTGGATGATAAGATTGCCCCCGCTCTTTGTAGGATTAAGTCCAAGGATCATCCCCTCAACGGAAACCCCGGAGCCGGTATTTGCAGCCGTGCCCTGATCAAAGCCGCCGATAGCCCAAGCGGCTATTGCCAGAGAACTGAGGGCCATCAGGAGCAATATCACTGCTATCTTCTCCTCCTTCTGAAGCATCAAAGCAATCACCGGCTGAGAAAACGGACAGGGATGATGTCCCTGGATTAAATAAGCTGAATATTATTACTTTTTGGCCTCAGCCTCAGGCTTCGGGCCAAAACGCTGCTGCCAGGCCTTTTCTAAATTACCCAGGCAGATATCACAGACTCCCTTGTATGCTCCTTCAGGCCACGCCAGTCTGTGAACGGGGGCCTTTATTGGAAATAGCGTTGGTCTAGCACGGGTACAAAGATCGCAATCAGCCATATTACATCAACTCCTGCTTGCTTGATTGTTCTTCTCCATTTTAACTTTTCTGTTGGCCTTTCAAGATCACCTTTTGGCCAAAGGATGATCATAGGGACGTTGCGCAATAGCAAAGGAGATAGGCAGCATCCTCAGCCTGGCAGGGGCTATACCTGATGCAGTGGTACAGAGGACAGGTCTTGTAGACAGGCAGACAGGTGCTTGCCCGGACATTTTAGATATGATCTGTGTAAGCTATCTGAGATAGGCGAAGATTTGTACAAATCTAAAGGTTTTAAGGTGCTATTCGGGGATCTGGATATCTAACGGCCTGCACTAAATGGCGAAGAACCAAATTAAAAATGGGCCAATTGATCATCATGATATTAGCACCTGGAATGTTCTCACTTTGCCTGCAATGTTCTCCCAGGGCCTCCTGTAGACCAGTGAAATTTTAGTTTGGCCCGGTTTCAAAGGAGTGAAAGTCAATATATCTTTGCCTCCGCTTCCGATGGCATTTGATGGACTCCTTTCGTAGTTCTGGCTATCCAGCCTCAGAAAATCGTAATCATAATCAGCATACCACTTATATCCTGTTGTTGGATTCGAGTTCAGACTTATTGTGAATGGCTGATTTGCTGTGGCCTTAATGGTATCCATTCTATCCTCCTTTTCGCCCTCAATTGAATAGCTATCGACGGGCTGAATAAGCGGATAATAATCTACATTGTGAGAATCTATTACCTTCGGCTCATCTCCGATTCCATCATGGTTTTCATCTTTTCCCGCATAATCCGCCCAGTAGTTCCCCAAACGGCTCCTCAGCACCTTGCTCTCGAACTGATAATTTATCGGCTGGCTTGAGTTCCATAGGCTAATGCTGTCGGCCAGAATGCCATTTGAAGCAGGAAAGTTGTTCAGGAAAATATATCCTGAACCCTCGATGTCAAGGCTGTGTTCATCGGCTATCTCAAACCCTCGAAGAATAAAGCCATTCGACGTTATCACTATGGCGTTTTTGCTGAAGATAGGTCTTCCGTTTCCTGTATCAATGCCATGCAGTATAACCGGCTTATCTATTTTCAGATCTTCGCTATAGGTTCCGCTTTCTACCGTTATTGTATCGGCGGTATCTGCAATGCCCAAAGTATAAAAAGTATCCTGAACATTCTTAGCATCTGAAATATTTGCAATATTTGTGATAAGCATGGCATCTACGGCAGACTGTATGCTGCTCTGGCTACAGCCATGAGAGCAGACGCGAACCTCTGCATATGCGGGGATGATTGAGGATAAAGAAAGAGGCAGCAGAAGAGCCAGGAAAATGGCTAAAGGTGCTGAGAGTTGACTTAATGAGAGTCGACTTAAAAGCAGATGCCTGAAGGATGAACCCATGGTACTATCATAGAAGCGATTTAAAATTTAAGAATCTTGTGTCGGCTTAATATGTTAGGGAATTTAAAGTCTGGGGCTTAGATCTAGAGTTGGGGCCTGGGAATTTAGAGGTATATGATGTCCGACTGCAGAGAGCTGGGCGAAAGGGAGCTTATAAGACGCATTTCAAAAATCCTTGGCGGCATAATCAACGATGATTGCGCCTTGATAGATTCTGGCGATCGCTTTTTTGCGGTCACGACGGATATGCTCCATCGCGAAACCGATTTTCCTGAGATCATGACGCCGTGGCAGATAGGCTGGATGACTGTTGCAGTCAACCTGAGCGATGTGGCCGCAATGGGCGCTGAACCCATGGGTATTTTAATAGCCGCAGGCATCCCTCCCGGGACTGATCCCTCCTTCATCGATCAGCTTTTCCAGGGATTCAAGGACTGTGCGGATAAATACGGCACAGAGGTTCTGGGCGGAGATATGGATTCGCCGAAAGAGCTGAACCTCACAGGATGTGCCTTTGGGTCCGTCGAGAAGGATCTCGTCTTGAGGCGCAGCGGCGCGCGACAGGGAGATTTGCTGTGCACTACTGGCGCTTTGGGCGGCGCAGGTGCCGGATTATGGGCCTGGAAACACGGCGATTTGAAGAACAAGTTCATTAAAAATCTGCTGGAGCCACAGCCCAGGATGAAGGAAGGGCGCGCTCTGGCGCTCTCAAGGGCAGTTACGGCGATGATGGATAACAGTGATGGCCTCGCGCTTTCCCTTTCAGATCTGTCGGAGGTAAGCGGCGCTGGCTTCGTGGTCGTTGAAGATGCCATTCCAATTGATCCGGACATCGAGGAGATGGTTGGCCGCGAGGAGGCGCTGAATCTGGTGCTCAGTGCAGGAGGGGATTTTGAGCTTGTGTTCACAGTGAAGCCCGATAGGCTGGATGCCGCAAGAAAGGCTTGCGATTTCACGATAATTGGAACGGTGGCTGAGGAGGGGATATGGATGGAATCGCATGGAAAGAGAAAAGAGATACAGCCTGAGGGATATGAGCATAAGCTGGGAAAATGTGAGCCAAATTAAAGGATATCCTGCTTAAAAATATTGGGATCTTTAATATGTCTTACATTTTGCTCTCACTATCCTTAACCATAGTATCCCGCAAGATCAATATAAACCCCGATAAGTCTTCCGCTGCTGTCATAGCATCCGAATGTCTGATAATAGCCGGAAGGGCTATAAGGTATTGTCAATGCACCCTGACCATAGCCGATCGTCAGGTATCCATTGCCGTAGACTGATCCCAGCGGATAATAGCTAATGCTGCTTGCAATGCTCTTCTTGATCGGCAAAGTCAAGGGTTTTTTAAATTGTCCATAGGTTCCCTGATACCATAGCGGATTTCCTCCTACCCAAGGCTGGCCAAAGCCCTTTTCGAAGAGTTTCTCAGCCGCGGCCTCGCCCGGCTTCATCTCTACCCCCGGCATGCCTACCGCTGCTGTCAAGCCGATCAAAACCAGGATAAGGGCAAATATCAGTAAGATTTTTCTCATCTATCCCACCCAACTGATCTGTAAGTTTACTACTGCTATATAAAAATACTTTTGCCTGGAATGCGGTTCCGACACGACCGATGTTATTCTGCTTCTTTAGCAAGAAAATCCCAATGAACGAGACTCCTAAGAATTACAGCCATTTATAATTGCGGAAAAGTGACTGTATGCTGGGGATAATCCCGAATATTCCTAAAGTAAGGCTCTCTGCGTTCATTTGCAACCTTGAGCAGCTCCTTGATACGCTCGCAATCGCAGGAATCGATATTCACCAGATTATCGCTCCTGAGAAGGCACGGCTTGATCTTGCCATCGGAAGTTATCCGCAGTCGAGTGCAGTTGGCGCAGAACTCTGTGTTATCCATCGGCCTCACGACCTCGACCTCAGCGCCGTCCAGGAAATACTTCTTCCTGCGGTGCATCTCTCTCGTCAGGACTCGATCGGAGCTTTCCTGAAGGCCTCTTTCTATCCTCTCAATATTCCCCGAAATCCCAAGGCCATTTAGGTCCAGCAGCTCGATGAGCTGAAGTATCATGCCGTTCTTCCTGGCGAACTCGATCAGCTCAGGAATCTCCTTTTCGTTTTTGCGGAGGACGACAACATTCAGCTTTATAGGTTCAAGGCCAGCATCCCTTGCCGAATTTATTCCTGAGATCACCCTATCCAGATCGCCCTTTTTGCAGCCGGTAATGGATCTGAAAACCTCAGGTTTCAAAGAATCAAGGCTTACGTTGACCCTTCCAAGGCCAGCCTCTGCTAGTGGCTGTGCCCTTTCGGCCAGGAATATGCCGTTTGTGGTTATCGAAGTATCAAGGCCCTTTGGAATCTGAGAGATCAGATGCTCAAGATCCTTGCGCATCAGGGGCTCTCCTCCGGTGAACTTTATTGCACGCATTCCCAGATCTGCGGCAGCTCTGGCTATACATACAACCATCTCGCCGGATATCTCGCGCGCATGCGGCACATCACCTTCGTGATGGCAGTAGATGCAATCAAGGTTGCATCGTGAAGTTAGAGAGACTCGGAGGCCAGTTGCCCTCCGGCCATAGCGGTCCACCAGGGTCATTTTTAATAACTGCTACTGCATGGATAGTATTAGTATTTTGGTATAGGTGTGATGAGATGATTAAAACAAAAGCAATCGAGATTCTTGGATTATAAGCCCAGACACTTTTAGCCCACCTCTGAGGATCAAATTCATATTCTATATGCCTTCATTATAATCCTGAGGGTGGAATAGTTGCTGAATCGGTTATCTATAGTGGCTGCAGTAATCACGGCATGTATCATCTCTGTGACATGCTCTGCTGCGACGGATACTATTGCTCAGAACTACACCGAGCACTCATGGATTTTTAACAACGGCTATATGGATGAATCGAGAATACTTCAGACTAAAACAGGATTTAGCGGTTCCAAGATCGCTCTAGGAACTAGCGGCAGCGGAATTTCCACGAGAACCATAGATTCGTCTGTCTATAGCGATTCTTGTACGGATGAGGCAGACCTCACAATATCGGCTGAGTACGATTACAGGCCTTATACACCGCCTCTTACACAGAGCGATCTGCGAAATGCCCTCTGCGCCAAGAATTATGCCGTAGGTTCAGTGTTCTCGGAGTCCTATTCCAATATCCAGGATCTGATCAAAGATACGACTATCTATGAGAACAACCAGACTTCCGTCTACGATATAGATTCTGAGATCCAAGGGACAGCCCATATCGGAACAAGAGTGCAGAAGAATGCGCAGACTGTACCTTCCTTCATCATGGGCGGCAACTATCTCGGATATACTGAAATTAGATCGGAGGTTGTGGCCGGCAACCAATCAGTGTTGACATTGCCATGCCCATAACGATAATGTCGATATCCCTTTAGTTTTTTCTTTTATCTTTCATCTCTTAAAAATGGGTTCTCATCAGTATTCAATCTCCCCTAAGCTGCGCTTGAGGTAATTGAGAAGCGTCATGGATACGATCATGGATACTGCCAGGCCCGATAGCATCTCCTCCCAGCCAAGCCTGTTGAATGTGATGAAGTAGATCATACCTCCGGAAATAAGTGTCAGTATGAGGGTGATTATGATCGAGACAAGCATAGACCAAATTATCGATCCGACCTCATACCTCTCAAAGAATGATGCAGAAAGCACAAAGGATACCGCTGCCAGGATAAGAATTATGGATACAGGAAGCGATGATCCGAACTTGAAGAGATAGATCAGCCCCATAGCGAGCGATATTATCACAAGGGATAGAAATGTAGAGGCCAGAAATGCCTTAAGAACATAGTTATCCAGACGAAACTCCATCCTACTCACCCATGTCTTTATAGGAATATTTTGAATATAAAGATTGTGTATGGCCGGTAGATGGAATTACGATGCCTCTACGTATATGGCAATCCTTCTAAGGCTAATCCCCGTCCAAAAAAATGCAAGTATTATAAATATGAGTTTATCAAGACGAAAAGCGGATGGCTGTTCTCTTCAAGAGATGCCCATATAGATTTCCCTCCACAAATGTCTTCTAATCCTCCTGCTAACGTTTCCAAAGAAATCTCTCGACCTCAACATCAGCACAACTCGGTCTGGCACAATAACCGAAAGAGCTTTTAGCTAATTTTACATGATGAATGGTTTAGGAGGTAGGATTATCAAAATCAATCTCATCGGGATCTTAATAGTAATGATATTTTTGCTGTGCATACCGGTTATGGCGCAAAGCGAAATGAAAGGCAAGGTAACGCTTTTCACAGATCTAAAAAATAACAGCCCTGAAGTCAGATTACGTGCTGTAGAGGGGCTTCAAAAACTAAATGATACAGGAGTTATCGATTCATTGATAATTGCATTGGATGATAAAAATAGCAGTGTTCGTAGTAAGGCTGCATTCGTTCTTGGAAAATACAATTCGACCCGCCCTATAGGGCCATTGATCAGCGCTCTCAGAGATAATAACGTCGAGGTTAGAATATCTGCTGCAATGGCACTCACAAAGATCGGTATCCCTGCAGTAATTTCTTTGACCCAGGCTCTAAAGTCAGACAATACCAATCTTCGAGTAAATGCTGCGCGAGTCCTGGGGAGGATCGAGGATCGACGCGCAATAAATCAATTGACTCAAGCTCTAAACGATAACAGCACCGAAGTCCAATTGAGCGCTGCATATGCTCTGAGGAAGATAGAATGGAAATCGCATGGGACGTCCTAGAGCATCTTGATCGATCTCAAGGAGGGAGCATATCATGAGAATGGAATTAATAATGTTTCTTGTTATTTTATCAGCTTCAATTCAATCAGGTTTGGCGCACGAATGCACGGTATTTATCGTTACGCCAGGGGCGAGCATAGACGGCTCGATGTATGTTGGACATACTAATGATGGATTTGGGCCTTGTGTTACCGGCCACAACGTGACTGAAGATGATACCAAATTGGTTTACATCGCTCCGGCGAATCATACTTCCGGTGCTAAGCGTGCTGTACATTTCGATCCAAACTCGGGCTCCGACGAGCCGACAAAAAATGCAACAGCGGATAACCCCGAAATCGCATATATAGATGAGGTTAATTATACCTATGGCTATCTGACTGGAACTTATGGGATCATTAATGATCATCAGCTGATGAGTGGTGAGTGCACAGATTATACCAAGGTGCAGCCGAACTGGGACAAAGATAAGCGCATTTTTTACAGCGCGGAACTCTCCAATATAGCCATGGAGCGATGTACCAATGCCAGACAGGCAGTCGAGCTAGTGGGCAGCTTGATCAATACTTACGGTTACTACGGCACAGGCGAAACTCTGCTCTTTGCCGATCCCAAGGAGGCCTGGGTGATGGAGATGTGCGGCGGTACTTTGGATAATCGCAGTGGGCTGTGGGTTGCAAAGAAAGTTCCAGATGGCGATGTATTTGTCGGAGCGAACACGTTCCGAATTCGTGATGTAAAGCCTGATGATCCGAACATGCTTTATTCAAAGAACCTTTTCGATGTTGCCAAAGAAAGGGGATGGTGGCGGCCGGAAGACGGAACTCTTGATTGGCTCAAGACCGTTTCCACCGGAGAATATTCGCATCCGTATTATTCTCTGGCAAGAGTCTGGAGCATTTATAACAGGATAGCTCCATCTCGAATGCTCAGCCCATACATCAATGACACGTGGTCGCATGAGTATCCATTCTCATTAAAGCCTGACAGAAAGCTTACGACAAATGATGCGCTTCATATTTTCCGCGATCATTACGAGGGCACAGTCTATGATCTAACCAAAGGCATGGCAGCGGGACCCTACGGCAATCCTTACCGCAACGACGGCCCGTTTGATAAGCACAACGCCTTTGAACCCGGTGAAATTAGACCGGGAGCCTGGCCCCGTCCGGTGTCTCCCTTCTTCTGCGGTTACAGTTATGTAACGGAAGGTAGAAGCTGGCTTCCAAATCCCATCGGCGGAGTTTGCTGGTTCGGATTCGCTCAGCCATATGAAACCTGTTACATACCGATCTATGCCGGAGTTAATTCTGTTCCAAAACAGTTTTATTGCGGCAACCGATCCGTCTTTGACAGGAATTTTGCCTTTTGGGCATTCAACTTCGTAACAGGCTGGTCGACTTTGCGGTATAGTTATATAATCAAGGATATCCAGTCTGAGCAATCACAGATCGAAGGAAGAGAGCTTTCTAGCCAGATAGACATAGAGAATCGAGCAAAAAGTATCCTTGAATCAAACGGCCCCATGGAATGTAGCAAGTTCTTGACCAATTACAGCACAGCTAATGCCCTTTCAGCATTCGATGATTGGTGGAAGCTTGCAGATATATTGATTGCAAAATACAGCAATGGATTCATCAACGATTTCAAGAACAATACGACCATTCGCGGAGGATATCCGAACTGGTGGCTCAATGAGACAGGGTATCAGTATGGACCCAGGATATATCAGTATGCAGAGCTACAGAAAGTGCAGCAGCTCACATATAAGAATGAGACCGCCTACACTGAACCTGGAAATGAGCTAAATTACATTATCGAAAACCGATAATGAAACGGCTCATTGGATATCTCTATATCCAGAACAGTACCCCCAGCTTGGATAAAATGTCCCTGGCTGCCAGCGCCCAGAGAGCTGGTTAGCACCTGACCTATCCTTCTATTTTTCGATAAATGATCAAGTCAATAGTACTTTCTCTGAGAGAATAACGGATACTTGCAGGCTATGGCGCAAGCTTTATTACATTGTAAACTCTCTCACAAGAGATTGGTTTACAATCTTCGGTGAACTTGGATGAGCATGGACCTAGGGATAAACCTTGCAGCGGTGATAATAGTTGTGTATTTGCTGCTGATGCTTTTTATCGATGCCAGAGGTCTAATAAGGCCAGGGCTTGATGAATTCCATGTTGCAAGCAGAAGCCTAAAACCTATCCTTCTTACAGGCACATTCTGTGCTACCATATTGGGGGCTTCCGCTACTTTAGGCATGGCGGGGCTTGGCTTCAGCAAGGGTCTTCCCGGCGCATGGTGGATGCTCTCAGGTACGGTGGGTCTTATTATTCTATCGGCTGCCTTTGCAGGAAAGATCAGGGCGACGGGTTGCTATACTCTGCCTGAGCTTGTAGGTTCTTTTTACGGCGATAAGACAAGAGCAGCTGCATCAGTTCTTATAGCCATCTCCTGGCTTGGTGTGATCGCAGTTCAGATCGTTGCTTCGGGAAAGGTGCTCGTCGCACTTCTCGGCGGCAGTGAAATCTTCTATATGGCAGCCTGTACAGCAGTTTTCGTCCTTTATACGATCCACGGAGGGCAGGTATCTGTTGTAAAAACAGATTTAGTGCAGTTCTTGATAATAATAGTTGGAATCGTGATCCTATTCTCAAAATCCCTGGATATTGTTGGGCCAGGCGCACTTATACATCAGAGCTTTCCTACGTCGGCGCAGATGGGCACGTGGGATGTCGCATCCATGCTGATCGTTGTGGGTTCAGTCTACCTCGTAGGCCCTGACATGTACTCGCGCCTCTTCTCGGCACAGAGCGCAGAGACCGCAAAGAAATCAGCTATGATATCTGCATTTATTCTTATTCCTCTGGCATTTCTGATAACATCGCTCGGAATCTTTGCGAGATCCATTTACCCGAATATATCGCCCGAACAGGCTATACCCACGCTTATGACAGGGCTGCTGACGCCCTCTATGTCTGGTATAGTAGCAGCGGCGCTTCTTGCAGCCTTTATGTCCTCAGCAGATACAAGCCTTATGACGGCCACTTCAATCCTTACGCTGGATATCTATAGGAAGGTCAAGCCAAAATCAAGCGAGAGAGTTCTGATGGCAATCTCAAGGCTGGGAGTATTATTGATTGGGCTCTCGGCTCTAATACTGGCGATCTCCCTGCCGAATATAATTAAGACACTCCTGATAGTCTATACCGTCTTTACAAACGGCATGCTTATTCCTGTGATAGCAGGATTTTATCACAAGCAGCTCGGTTTGACGCCACACGGGGCACTGGCCGCGCTTGTTGGAGGAGGCGCTACTGCCATGCTCTTCGGACAGGTATACCCTTTGTTAGGAATGGCCGTATCAGCAGCGCTCTTGATAATAGTCAGCAGGCTGGATAGACTGATTCTCAGAGATGAAGCCAACATAATGTCATAAAAGCTGAATGAAATCTTGAACTACAACAAATATTTATTGAACTTGTTGCATTAGATTTCTAATACTTGGTGGCAATGAGTTCCGGTGGTTATCTAGATAGACATTTCATTCGCGATATCCAGGGAGAGAACCTCCTCGAGCTTTTCCTGGTTATGGCAGTTGCCTCCATTCTGGGCATACGCTTCTTTCTGGCAATGACGGGCTATCCACAGGTCGGCGGCCATGGCCTTCATATCGCCCATGTGCTAGTCGGTGGAATATTTATGCTCATATGTATTGTGATCCTCCTCTCATTCCTCAATAGATCTGTACGCAATATAGCTGCTATCCTGGGCGGCTTCGGCTTTGGCGCATTCATCGATGAACTGGGGAAGTTTGTGACAAGTGATAACAACTACTTCTTCCAGCCTACAGTCGGCCTGATATATATCACATTCATACTTCTGTATGCTCTTATAAAGAAAATCAACAGCAGAAGATGGCTTACTGAGGAGGAAAGGCTCATCAATGTCCTCGAGATCTCCAAAGAGGCCGTTTTGAAGAATATGGATGAAAGGGAGAAGCAGATATCCATGGATCTCATTGCCGAGAGCGATCAATTAAATCCTGTGGTGAAATCGCTTAAAGATCTCCTGGGCATAATAGAATTAGTGCCTGAGGAAAATCCCGGGATATATTCTCGGACAAAGGAGCAGGTGCGAAGATTTTACCAGCGCGTAGTCAAGAAGGGGTGGTTTACTAAAGTGCTGGTGGGCTTTTTCTTAATCCAGGCAGTTATATCGCTCTTAGTCTCACTGGATTTCACAATCGGAATTTACAACGGCATCTTTTGGACGATCATTGCAACCTTGCTTCTGGGAATTTATCGATCGTTCCGGTCAAGAAGATCAAAGTTAGTAAGGATATTTTATATCTTTGCCACTTTAATGCTGGTCACTGTCCTGGTATATTCGTTTGAAGGTCTGGAGTTGCCGGCACTACCTATCACTGATTGGATGCAGATTGGCTTCACCGTCCTGGCAGGAATGTTTGCTGTGGCAGGAATATACAGAATACGGAAGAACCGGCTGAACGCCTATAGCTATTTTAAAAATTCGGTCCTTGTATATATCTTCTTTGTACAAGTCTTTACGTTCTTCGATTATCAGTTCTACGGTCTGCTGGGGCTAGGCGTGAATATCCTGACACTGGGTGTAATGAGGTATATGATTGGCCAGGAGTCCCAGGAGAACGAAGAGAAGTACAAAAAAATAAGCAGCTCTACTTCCCCGTCTCCCTAGCCCATTCGGGCGCTTGAAGGCATAGCCCGCGTACATCTTCTCTGAATAGGCAGGACCATGCTAACTTCAATCTCCTCCAGGTGCCTATAGGCTTCGCTGAGCATTCAATAACAAATGGTTCAGGCCAGAAGATAAATCTCTTATTCATCATTTCCCCGGGTTAGACAGAAGGGCATTCATATATAACTATTTTTGGCCTAAGGGTGTTGGCCTCGTTCATCTCTTAGCCACATCCGAAAGCTCCTGCAGCAAGGATACACCATCAGTATGTTTTTTGCAATGTAGGTAGACGGGGATATATGGTTGGATAGCATATTTCTCAATGGGCAACTACTATTATGCCGATCGAATATAGTGCGGCTGCTGGCAAAGAGCATATTCAAAAACATATTTATACCATCATTTAGTAAAAAGATAAAATGTTCTGCTCTTGGGATAGAACAGCACCTGCCAGCCATCTGATGTTTTGAGGCTATTGGGACTTATAGGTATGCCACACGCTTCCCGAGAACCTGGAGGAAGACATGCTCTCAGCTCCTAATGTAGATTACCTTTTCGTTTATGGAATATTGCGCAGAGGCCGGGGGAGAAAGATCAATTGCATCTTAAATCAACGCGGGATCTTCATTGGAGATGGGATATTCAGGGGCAAATTGTATGATATCGGCCATTATCCCGGCGCAATTCCTTCAAGCGGCATATCAGATTTTGTTCGAGGGGATGTTTATCTCCTGCCTGATCCCGGCAGCGTGCTGGAGATCCTTGACAGGTTTGAAGGCTGCATCATTGATGGCTCCTCAATAGGTGAGTTCTGCCGCAAAAAAGCAAATATATTCCTGGAAAACGGAAAAAGTGTAGTTGCCTGGGTATATATCTATAATCGCGCCATAGAGGGCCTCAAGGAGATCTCGTCGGGAGATTACTTCACCGGATAGATGGCAACAACTAGTCTACACCCAGTAAGTTTAAATAGACGGCTGCTATGCTTCTATTAATACGAGGAATCGTAATGGTAACCGGAACAGTAAAGTTCTTTAACAGAACCAAACGCTTTGGTTTTATAGCTGGAGATGACGGAAAGGATTATTTTGTGCACGCCACTGGACTTAACCCTGGCGTCACTATCACAGAAGGCGACAAGGTCAGCTTCGAGGTAGTTGAGGGCGAGAAAGGCCCCAAGGCAGATAAAGTAAGCAAAGCTTAAACTTACATCATATTTCCGCATCATGTCAGGGTTTCATCCTGTCTCTCTTTTCAATCTCGATTTTTTATTTTAATTTATATCAATTAATCCTCAAGGAAAAACTCAAATAGATACCATTTACCCTTCAAGTGGCCAGAGTATAATGAACCAATCGCATATCTTGAAGATTGCAGGCGAGATGGCAATAGCTGAAAAGCGGGTTCATGCCGTCTCAGAGCTTCTCGAGCAGGGCGCGACAGTGCCTTTCATCGCAAGGTATAGAAAAGAGGCTACAGACAGCCTTGATGAAGTAGCAATCGCTGCCATCCGCGATCGCTTAACGCAGCTTTTTGAGCTCGAAAAGAGGCGTGAGGCCATTCTTCATTCTTTATCCGAACGCAACCTGCTCACTGAAGAGCTCAAGAACCAAATCCTGGCTGCAGAAACTCTCTCTGCACTTGAGGACATCTACCTCCCCTACAGGCCGAAGCGCCGTACCAGAGCTACAGCCGCGCGAGAAAAAGGTCTGGAGCCGCTGGCGAAGCTAATCTTTGCACAAGAAGAGTTTGATGTGATATCCGAGGCTGCAGCTTATATAAGTCCGGAAAAAGGCGTCCAATCTGCGGATGATGCACTCTCCGGCGCACGAGATATCATCGCAGAATGGATAAGCGAAGATTCAGAGTCGAGGGCCCAAATGCGAATGCTCTTCGAGTCTGAAGGCATTCTCAAATCGAAGGCAATCTCAGGAAAGGAATCCGCGGCAGGCAAGTACAGAGATTACTTCGATTGGTCCGAGCCGATTTCGAAGTCGCCATCCCATAGGCTACTGGCGATGATGCGGGCGGAGAAGGAGGGGCTGCTGAGCTTGCACGTGGCGCCGCCTGAAGATTGCGCTCTGGAAATTCTTGATGGCCTTTTCGTTCTAGGGTCAAATTCTTCATCAGAGCAAGTTCGCCTCGCCGCAAAGGACGGCTACAAGAGGCTTCTTGCGCCTTCAATGGAAACTGAAATGCTCTCTCTAGCGAAGATGTCGGCAGATGAGCGAGCGATCGGCGTGTTCGCAGAGAACCTGCGACAGCTATTGCTGGAAGCTCCAATGGGTCAGAAGAATGTATTGGCTGTTGATCCGGGTTTCAGGACAGGCTGCAAGCTTGCGGTCCTCGATTCCACAGGTAGGCTCATGCATAGCGACACGATCTATCCTCATGAGCCGCATAACAGATCAAACGAGGCTGCAGAGAAAGTCATTGAGATCTGCAAACGATTTTGCATAGATGTGATAGCCGTAGGGAATGGGACTGCAGGCAGGGAGACAGAGCTGTTCCTGCGCAAGGTAAAGTTCTCTTGGGCGATTCCTGTTCTGATGGTCAGCGAGGCTGGAGCATCAGTTTATTCTGTTTCTGAGGTTGCCAGGCAGGAGTTCCCGGACCAGGATGCTACAGTGCGGGGAGCAGTCTCAATCGGCCGCAGGCTCATGGACCCTCTCTCCGAGCTCGTGAAGATAGAGCCTATGGCAATGGGTGTCGGCCAGTACCAGCATGACGTTGATCAATCTGCATTGAAGCGAAAGCTGGACGATGTGGTTGAAAGCTGCGTCAACCTCGTTGGCGTGGACGTGAACACTGCCAGCAAAGAAATTCTGGCTTATGTCTCAGGCCTTGGGCCGAAGCTTGCTTTGGCGATTGTGAAATACAGGAATGAGCACGGGCCATTTCGGTCAAGGCGGGATCTGAGAAATGTTCCTCGATTAGGGGAAAAGGTCTTTGAGCAGGCTGCGGGCTTCCTCAGGATCAGAGGGGGCGACAATCCTCTGGACGGCAGCGCTGTCCATCCTGAAAGCTATGAAATCATCAGTGCCATGGCGAAAGATTTGGGAGTATCGGTTCAAGAGTTGGTGCAAAATAAGGAACTTCAGAAGAAGATAGACCTGAAGAAGTATGTTACCGATAAGATAGGAATGCCGACACTGGAGGATATACTCTCTGAGCTGGCTGTGCCTGGACGGGATCCACGAGAGAAGTTTGAGGCATTTAGCTTTCAGGAAGGCGTGGAGAAATTAGAGGATCTTAAAGTTGGAATGAAGCTTCCCGGCATTGTGACCAACATCACTGCATTTGGAGCCTTTGTAGATATCGGCGTTCACCAGGATGGCCTTATTCATATCAGCCAGATGTCAAATAAATTTATCAGAAATCCTTCTGATGTGGTGAAGGTTCATCAGAAGGTGACGGTGAAGGTTCTTGATGTGGATTCAGATAGAAAGAGGATTGCTTTATCTATGAAAGAAGAATGATTGCCCCCTCTTCATAAGAACGTGATCAGAAAGGGGAGCTGGTAGATCAGATCATCGCCAAAGCGGAAGAGGGCGATGTAGCCTTACTCTATGGGGCAAAAATCTTTTATCTGTTGGATACCTTATAAGCTATTAAGAATTGGCTATGAGATGCTTATGGCATCAGCAACCATATCCCTAATTATCAGTACTTAGCATTCCAACTAATATCATCAAAGCCTTGAAAGGGTGATTTGAAATGGGAATTGGTGAGGACATTAAGGCAGATCACGATGAATTTCGGCATGTTCTTGCGAAAATGGAGAAAACCACTGAGAAGGACATTGCGCTAAGAAAACAGTTGCTACCACATTTCATAAGAATACTTTATGCCCATCATGTGGCAGAGGAAGAAACGCTCTTTCCTGCAATGGAGAAGAAAGAAAAGCTAAGAAATATGGCATTGGATCTGACTGAGGAGCATAGGGCGATGATGATTCTGCTAAATGATCTGGAGGTATCTGGTTGGGATTTCAAATTCTGGCGCAACAGGCTCCGCCCATTCCGGGAAATTATCGTCATCCACTGGAAAAAGGAAGAAGATGTAATAATACCCCATATATCAGAATATTTCTCCAAAGGAGAGACCGATGAATTAACAAAAGGATTTGAAGCGGTGAGGAATCGAGAATTAAATGCAAAATAGTTATAGAAAATAATTTTTGCTAGAGAAACGATATCTAATAGCTTTCAAGGGATTAGATCTGGATATTCCTCAAATAAATCACTATAGAGAATCGTTATTATAGCCCTAGGAGTCGAGCAGATGCAATTCGAAACAGATGTAACACAGATTATCCAAAGAATCAAGAGTGCCAAATCCATTCGTTTTAAAAGACCACAGGATTTCGCCTACCTTCCCGGACAGTGGATATTTTTAACCTTAGATGGGAAAGGGCAGAAAACAAAACCGCTTTCACTTTCAAGCAGCCCCACTGAAGACTTTCTTGAGGTCACAAAGAGGCTGACAGGCCAGGAGTTCTCAAACGCTCTGGACGCCCTAAAAGCCGGAGATAAAGCGCTTATTCACGGACCTTACGGCAATTTCACATTCCAAGGCGAGTACGACCGGATCGGCATGCTATCCGGAGGAATTGGCATAACGCCGTTGCGAAGCATTATCCGATATTCGACCGATAAAGGTTTGAAGACAAGCATAGTCCTGCTTTACTCCAGCCACGATGAGGACAATATTGCGTTTAATGATGATTTGAACGAAATGCAAAGCCGAAACCCAAACCTCAGAGTAATAAACACAATAACTGGACCTATCAAGAGATGGAAAGGGCTGACGGGCAGAATAGATCGACAGATAATCGAGAACGTGTTGCCGGATTATGTAGAGCGCATCTTTTACACCAGCGGCCCTAAACCGATGGTGGACGCAATGAGATCACTGCTCATCTCAATGGGCACTCCTGAAGCACAAATGAAGCAGGAATACTTCACAGGATACGAAGAATTGCTTTAGCGGCTTTATTTTGCAGGTCATAGCCCTCGGTTGTATATTCTATCCGAATATCGCTTGATATCCAGCGGCCCTGCCCGTACCACGTCTTTATATTGATCGAGCTCCAATATTAATCTAAGCGTTCAATATCAAGAGGTACACAGAATGCCATATTATCACATGATGGGCTGGTATCCCTACATGGGATTTGGAATGAGCCTGCTCTGGCTAATAGTTATAATAGTTATAGCATATCTCATCTACAGGCTGATCAAAAACGAGAGGATACTCGTGCCCAATAGGCCAGTCGGCAAAAGCGCAGAAGATATTCTAGCCGAGAGATATGCAAAGGGAGAGCTGACCAGAGAGCAATATATGCAGATGAAAGATGATCTGAAGAGTCCACCGAAGAGTACCTGATTCTATTCAGCCGTACTACACCTTTTTATCGTTGAGCGTCGAATGAGAAAGGGCAAAAGCATGGCCGAATTAATAGAATGACATCTTTCAGTTAACAATTATGTCATAGTATCTATCTGCGAAACCTAAAATACTACTAATACTAGTCTAGACCCGACGATAGCTTTTATATCAATCGTTTGATCCTGGCATGAAATGATGGCACTTAGAAAAAGCTAAATCCTATCGAATGAGTTAATAGAATAGGTGGAAATTTTGAAGAAAGATGAGTTCATGAAGCAGTTACAGGAATGCGAACTTCCTGATCGCTTTGATCAGCATCTGCTCGATCATGCATCTGCAATGTTTCAAAGATGGGGCTTGATAGCCCATACTAGCTGGGATGAGGATAACAGGGAGTTTCTCTTTAAGAACTTCGGCCTTGATGATAAGCCGGAGGATAGCCAGTCGGTCAAGAAGGAGAAGAAAGTGCTACGTTGCGTCATATCCAAGATAATGAAGATGCAGATAAGCAAGGAGGATGCCTCAACAATTATGAAGAACTTCAATAAGATCAATGAGCAGGGATTCAAGGGACTCGAATAAAATATCTATCCCCTTGTTCCTGCAAATTATCAGGCTCGTCCAGTAAATTTATGAAGAATGTGACATGGTTTAAGCCGTAATATACAAAAATTTTTTATTTTGCTTATAGTCTTTAGCACAATTCGTTATAACAATAATTATCAAATAAAAATCATTCACCACTATTTCGCATAACTTAAGCTTCTGAAGAACTCATTCCAAGGGCTTGTGATGATTTGTTTCATCTCTTTCAAAATAGTAAGATAATGGGAGTATGGATCGAGACTCATACTCCTCCAAGCTTAAAACGAGATGGCAATCGTAAAAAGTGGAAGTCACAGAAGATCGATGTCACGATTGCGGAGCAAGACGTGGTAATCCATTTAGAACAGAGACAAGATGGTGGATAGGGATGTCAACGCTAGCATAAATATTTGTACCCTCGGACTGAGGGTCTCGTTAACTCTGCAGAGTTAATGGGAGTTTCGATTTGTTTCGATTGCAAACGTCGAGACCGCCTCGACGGAGTTGAAGCACAATCGGAACATAGAGTCTATCGAGATATGGCAATAGGAAGTCACGAAATGATAATAAGAATAATAGCAGTGGGCAAGCTCAGGGAAACATATTGGCAGGACGGCCTTGCAGATTACACGAAACGGCTTCAGCCCTTTGCCAGAGTAGAGATCATCGAAATACCTGATATCCGAATACCAGAAAAGGCATCGGCTGCTGATGGGGCAAAGGTCATGGCTAAAGAGGGCGATGCAATCCTTGAGAGGCTCAGAAGACATACGGGAATTGTTGTTGCTTTAGACAGACACGGCAGGACTCCGGATTCATTGGAGCTTGCAGGATGGCTGGAGAAGCAAATGTTGGATGGCCGGAAGGAGATCGCATGGATCATCGGAGGTCCCTTGGGCCTTGCAGAGAAGGTGATGCTGCGGGCAGATCTGGTCCTATCATTCTCCAGGCTGACTTTTCCCCACCAGATGATGCGCATAATGCTCCTTGAACAGATCTATCGCAGCTTCAGAATAATTCATCATGAGCCTTACCATAAATAGAAACTTATAGAGTTTATCGATATTTATAGTCTAGTAGCCACAGCATTGCCTTTCCCTGCGAGCTTATCTGCCAGATAAGCTTCATAGGTACCTGCAAGATCTCCATTTGATGCTGCAAGCTCAAGCTTATGCCTCTTATCGATCTTGTTGATAGAGCCATCAACTACAAGCGTGATATCAAGGCTGAGCGTATTTCCAGATAAAGAACCGATTGCAGTAACAGGAATTTCCGCGCCATTCTCCTTCAGGCTTCCATATCCCTGAACTCTGCTCCCAGACTGTATCAGAATAAGATTCAGAGGGGTTGAATTATCTCCAAATTCTACAAGCCATTTTCCCGAAATATCGGGTACATTTTCGCTATTGTCCAAAGCATCGTTGGCTGAAGCACTATTATCCTTTGCTTTTGTCTGAGAGTTATCCTGATGAGCGCTATCCTGGTAGCCGTTTCCGGCAGAATTCTCGTTCTGCTCAGAGGTAAGTGCATCAAAAGTAGGATCGGCCAGATAATCGGTATTGTCACGAACTACCCACCGTCCACATCCTGCAGATGCGTTAAAAACAAGCAGCGCTAATATGAATGCCATTATTACTATGGAATTTGTTTTAATCACTTGTGATCACCCTGGATAATTGCCAAAAAGGTGGGCCCAAAGCATACTCTATGTACTATGCTCCGGGCCTGGTTGCCACAACACGGCCTTTGCCGGTTGAGGTCTCACCTGAATATGCCTTGTAGCTGCCGGAAAGGTCCCTATTGGCAAGTTTTAGATCCATCTCATAATGCTTGTCAATCTGATTTACATACTTCCCCACTACTGTCTTCACATCGAGCTTCAGCTTATCGCTGTCCAGAGACCCGCTTGCAGTGAGCGGGATCTTTGTATCTCCGATCAAGCTTCCTGATCCCATGATGCTTGTGCCTGTTTGAATCAATATCAGCTCCATAGACTCATCCCTGTTATCAAACTGGACAAGCCACTTGCCGCCTATATCGGCTGGCGCGGGTTCCGAATAATCAGGTTCGGATGCAGTAGATGCTTCATTTGAACTGGAGCTGCTGGTATCAGTTGTAGCCTGACTTGTTGAGGAAGTCGATCCAAGCGGCTTTGGACTTGGATCGGGCATGCTCATATTTGGTCCATTTGGATCGCCAGCGCTAAGAGGCAACATTGGCCGCTCATCAGGCGCAATTCTGGGTTTAGTCTTGGTGATGCTAGTGCTGGCAGTATGTGAAGATGGGTGTGGATTTGCATCATTCAGAGAGGAGGTAGAATCTTTGGATTTCTGTTCACCTATTGTAAAGCTTGCATCTTTGCGATCATCATAGCTATCAGGATCTGCAATAGCTTTGCCATCTCTAACTCTGACCTCGATCTCGCTGTCGCCGATATCTGATGCAGTAGTGTTCCATATCCAGACGTTGCTGGCCGTCCAGTTGGTCATCTCAACGAAGTGATTATTCGTCGCAGGTCCCTTCAGGAGGAATTTAAAGAGCAGATCTTTCTGATCAACCGCAGCAGTCCAGGTTATTATCGTGCCTGCTTCTTGTGGACTCGGCCCGTCCGGCGTCAGGCTGCGGATAATAGCTACAGAATTAGCTTTGGCTGATTGACCGAGTTTGACAGATGGCTGGTTTGCTGCAGATCCTGCAGGCGTACCTGCATCGCTGGGCACTCCTAGGTTTTGGTTTTTGCTTACATAAAAATCTTGATCATTGCTATCGCTGCCTAGCCAGTTGGTTCCACACTGCGTTCCCGAGAGCGCTGGATGTGAGAGACATATGAGCATGACCGCTAGGAGCAGTATTATCTTGAGCTTCATAATACTTCCAAACCTCCACCATTCCCTCATCTAACGACTAAGGGTTTTAAAGGTTGCCCTCGCCAGACGGCATTCGTCGTAAAAATTTTAGCAAATTCACATGGTTTTGGGTTCATGATGCCCACTTTCAAGAATATATCTCCAGGTTGGCCCTAACGGCTGATAAATATGTACAGCTTGCTACATCGTTAGCTTTATCAATCATTAGAGTTCAAGAAACCTGAATCGGCATGACTTTCAAAAAGGTGAAATGATATGAATGCGTGGGATCGCTTTATCAGGTAGTATCAGATTTCTCGATACTACTCTACGCGACGGCGAACAGACTCCAGGAGTTTCACTGGACCTCCAGGAGAAGGTTGCTATTGCCAGGGCTTTGGATAATTTAGGCATTGCTGTCATTGAGGCAGGCTCCGCGATGACATCCGTTGGCGAGCGGAAATCGATAAAGGCCGTAACAGATTGTAATTTAAGTGCAGAAATCTGCAGCTATGTCCGTGCACTTCCACAGGATATTGATGTTGCTTTGAGTTGTGATGTCGACTCAGTGCACCTTGTTGTTCCTGTTTCAGATCTCCATATAGAGCGCAAGCTCAGGTCCGATAGAGGATCGGTATTGCGTAAGGCGGTCGAGGTAACGGAGTATGCCAAGGATCACGGCCTTATCGTAGAGCTTTCAGGCGAGGATGCGAGCAGAGCTGAGCTCGACTATCTCGTCTCAGTTTATACCGCGGGCATTGAGGCAGGCGCGGATCGGCTATGCTTCTGCGACACAGTTGGAGTTCTAACTCCTGAGATAGCCTACGATATCTTCTGCCATCTATCGAGCTTGGAAGCGCCTATCAGCATACACTGTCATAATGATTTCGGGATGGCCACTGCCAATACGATTGCAGCTTTGAGAGGAGGCGCATCGCAGGCTCATGTGACTGTGAATGGAATTGGCGAGCGCGCTGGAAATGCGAGCCTGGAAGAGGTGGTCATGTCCCTTGAATCTCTGTATAGAATAAAGACGGGACTTCGATGTGAGGATCTCTACCAGATCTCGAGGATGGTATCGCATATGACCGGCATACCAGTCGCTCCCAATAAGTCCATAGTTGGTGAAAACGCCTTTACACATGAGGCAGGAATACATGTTCACGGCCTCCTGGCAGATACTGCTACATACGAGCCCATGAGCCCTGAGAATGTGGGCAGGAAGAGGCGTATTGTCCTCGGAAAACATGCAGGCCGGGCCTCGGTTGAGCTGGCGCTCAAGGAGTTCGGGATCGGAACAACTGAGGACCAGCTGGCTCAGATTGTTGCTCGCGTCAAGGAGCTGGGCGATAAAGGCAAACGAGTTTCAGATGCAGACCTCCAGACAATAGCGGAGTTTGTTCTCTCCATTCAGAAAGAGCCGAAGGTCAGGCTGGAGGAGCTGACTGTAGTCGCAGGAAATACAGTAACTCCGACTGCCTCAGTGAAGCTGCATCTTAATGGCTTGGAGAAGCTTGAGGCAGGAATAGGGGTAGGACCTGTGGACGCTGCCGTGAATGCCGTTAGGCGCGCGCTTTGCGGTGTTGCAGATGTGCGCCTTGATGAGTACCATGTAGATGCAATAACTGGCGGCACAAACGCATTGGTTGAGGTTTGGGTAACTATGGCTTTAGCTGATAGGAAGATAACTGCAAGAGGTGCAGGAGCTGACATAATCATGGCCTCTGTTGAAGCCGTGCTCGAGGGGATCAACAGGCTGATGCAGCTTGAGGAGGATAAACCAAATGTCGCTGACTAAAATCGGTGAACTCCCCGATGAGATTCAAGATAAGCCTAAGATGACTGGGGCTCAGGCAGTACTTGAGTCCCTCAAGAGAGAGGGCGTAGATGTAGTATTCGGCCTGCCTGGTGGAGTGCTTCTACCTCTATATGATGCCATCTACAATTCCGACATACGCCATATCTTAGTCAGGCATGAACAAGGGGCAGCACACATGGCCGACGGCTATGCTCGGGCGACAGGAAAAGTAGGTGTCTGCATCGCTACCTCTGGGCCAGGAGCAACCAACCTTGTCACAGGAATTGCAAATGCCTACATGGACTCTGTGCCGATGGTCGCTATAACCGGCCAAGTAAATACATTCCTCATAGGTAAAGATGCATTTCAGGAGGCGGATATAACCGGCATAACCCTGCCAATCACCAAGCATAATTACCTTCTCAAGAGCGCCAAGGATATAACGCGCGTCTTCCGCGAGGCTTTTTATATAGCCAGAAGCGGGAGACCAGGCCCAGTGCTGATCGATCTGCCTCGCGATGTGACAGTGGAGGAGGTAGAGTTCACTTGGCCCGATGTGCACCTGCCAGGCTATCATCCATCAATCAAAGTTCACGAGATGCAGATCAAAAAGGCAGCCAAAGCATTGATGGAGGCTGAAAGGCCGGTCATTTACGTCGGCGGAGGCGTGAAGTACGCCGATGCACATAAAGAGCTGTTTGATCTCGCAACGAAGATCAATGTCCCTGTTACTACCACTTTAATGGGCATAGGCTGCTTCCCTGAGGATCACCCCCTATCTCTTGGCATGCTGGGGATGCATGGAACGAAGTATGCCAACTACGCAATCCAGGAGTCCGACCTGATCCTGGCAGTGGGAGCAAGGTTCGATGATCGAGTTACGGGAAAGATCTCCAGCTTTGCTCCTCATGCCAAGATAATCCACATAGATGTAGACCCGGCCGAGATTGGAAAGAATGTGCGTGTGGACATTCCAGTTGTAGGGGATGCCAAGAATGCGTTGATTGCGCTGGCGAAGGAGGTAACGCCCAAGCCCTGGTCTTCCTGGGATGAGAAGATCGTCCATTGGAAGCAGGATCATCCCCTGAAGTATATACCGGATATGAATATTATAAAACCGCAATATGTCATAGAAAAGCTCTGCGAGCTGGCTCCGGATGCGATTATCACCACTGAAGTTGGCCAGAACCAGATGTGGGCCGCGCAGTTCTTCGTACATAGGGATCCACGCAAGTTCATATCATCAGGCGGGCTAGGCACAATGGGTTATGGGTTCCCTGCAGCCATTGGTGCGAAGATGGGGAGGCCCGAATGCGAGGTTATAGACATCGCAGGTGACGGCAGCTTCCTCATGAACAGCCAGGAGCTTGCAACTGCTGTAGTCAACGAAATACCAGTTAAGGTGGCAATACTGAACAATGGCTGCCTCGGCATGGTTCGCCAGTGGCAGGAGCTGTTCTTTGAGAAGAGGTATTCTGCTACAATTCTCGGACGCACGAGTCCCGACTTCGTCAAATTGGCAGAGGCATATGGAGCCGTCGGTCTGCGGGCGACAAAACCCCAGGAGGTTGAGCCGGTGATCAGGACAGCTCTAACATTAGATAGGCCGACCATTATGGACTTCATAGTCAACCCTGTCGAGAAGGTGTCGCCGATGGTACCCGCAGGGGCTGCAATCAGCGAGATCCTCGAGCTCGAATGGTGTGAGGAATCGCACGTCGGCCACCTGGAAAGGATATATGCCGAGGCCCGAAAGGAGATATTGGGCAATGAGGGGTTCACATGAAGCACACCATTGCTGTAGTAATGGAGAACAGGCCCGGTGTACTGACAAGGATCGCCGGGCTGTTCAGCCGCAGATCGTTCAATATAGAGAGCCTCTCAGTCGGAGCTACCGATAACCCTGATTACTCACGCATGACTTTGACCGTCGAAGGGAATGAGGATGTGCTGGAGCAGGTCACAAAGCAGCTCAGCAAGCTTATAAATGTGATTAGAGTAAGCGAGCTTGATCCCGTTGAGTCTGTCGAGCGCGAACTGGCGGTGATCAAAGTAAATGCCGATAAGGATAATCGCAGTGAGATAATGCAGATAGTCGATATCTTCAGGGCAAATATAATCGATGTATCTGCAAGGTCTATGATAATTGAGGTAACAGGGGACTTGGAGAAGGTGGATGCCATGATTCAAATGCTGAGGCAATACGGCATCAAGGAGCTTGCCAGAACAGGCAAGGTCTCAATGGTGAGGGGAATGAAGGTAATTAAGGTCTAAGGAATCAATTTTAAATTTTATTGCCATATTATTATAGAATTAAGGCACCATGAATAAAATAAAGGAGGCAGAAAAATTGGCAAAAATATACCGCGACGCGGACGCAGATCTTCAAGCTTTGAAGGGCAAGACCGTCGCCATAATAGGATACGGCAATCAGGGGCATGCTCAGGGTGCAAACCTCAAGGATTCAGGCATTAATGTGATTGCAGCTGACCTTCAGGGGTCCCCGGCATGGAAGCGCGCTGAAGCAGATGGCATCAAGGTCATGAGCGTCTCAGACGCTTCCAAGGCGGCAGATTACATTCAGATGCTACTGCCCGATGAGCTTCAGGCCAGGATCTACAGGGAGCAGATAGCACCTCATATGACAGAGGGCAAAGTGCTCGGATTCTCTCACGGCTTCAATATACGCTACTTCCAGATAGTGCCGCCGAAGAACGTCGATGTCGTTATGATTGCCCCGAAGGGACCTGGAGATCTGGTGAGGCGCCAGTTCCAGGAAGGAAAGGGCGTTCCATGCCTCGTTGCAATCGAGCAGGATGCATCCGGTGAGGCCCTTAAGAGTGCGCTCGCATATGCAAAGGGTATTGGAGGAACTCGTGCCGGAGTCATAGAGACCACGTTCCAGGAGGAGACTGAGACGGACCTCTTCGGCGAGCAGGTCGACCTCTGCGGCGGGGTCACAGAGATGATTAAGGCAGCCTTCGAGACGCTTGTCGATGCGGGCTATCAGCCTGAGATCGCCTACTTCGAGGCATGCCATGAGCTGAAGCTGATAGTTGATCTGATCTACGAGGGCGGGTTCATGAGGATGTGGAACAACGTCTCAAATACCGCAGAGTATGGCGGCATGACCCGTGGAGCCAGAATCATCAACGAGGAGTCACGGGCCGAGATGGGGGAAATACTTGCTGATATCCAGTCAGGAGAGTTTGCCCGCGAATGGATTTTGGAGGCCCAGGCAGGTCTGCCGGTAAAGAAATCTCTGGAGAAGATGGAATCGGAGCACCTGATAGAGAAGGTCGGTGCTGATCTTCGCTCCATGATGCCATGGCTCCAGAAGAAGTAAAGTTTATATCGTGGAACGTAGTAGCATGGTCTTGATGAGTGCCAAATATGGCGCTCAATATAGGCCATGTTATAATATGGCGTGTGATAAACAAGATAGACAGGATAAGCGAGATAAGTAATAAACAATTATAGCTCAACAAACAAAACTACATCACAAGGAGGGAGGAGCGGTTCCAGA
>JBHGAU010000028.1:0-30763 GCA_041946675.1 Methanotrichaceae archaeon
CAGGGTTGAGGGCCCTGTCACGTAGGTGTTCGCGGGTTCGAATCCCGTCCCCCGCATGAGATCCATTTTTCCCTTAGAAGATGAACCTTAGAATTCCTGGAGGGATTTATTTAAGTTCAGCGCTGCATGAAGCTAATTGGTGATGAATGAATATCTTCCACTCATACGTCTTTGCAGATATATTATCAGATAGTGGGATTGCTAAATGCTATAATATGGAAACCTGAAATCGAGCTTTATTTCTCAAGCCCGTTCTCAATGCAGCATTACCAGCCGCTACTAATAACGCTTCTTTTGGGGTGACCGCGAGGCGCTGCGGCGCCCGCGCAATGGTTTTCTAGCGCACTCAATCGCCGTGCGGGTTACCCTCAGTCCCTCTTCGGGGAAGGGATCACATCAATAGGCATCATATGGAAAGCTGCAGGTTGGTTAGCTATGAGTTCTGGGGCACTAGCAACAGGGCTGGAGTAAATATTCTTCAGGGCTGTAGATAGGCGAGCATGTAATCTGGGGGCATATGCATATTCTGCCACTCATCCAGGGGCATGAAACTCGTGAAAGCCTGTTATCACTCAAGGCGAAATTCGCCTTGACCCTTCAGGTGGGGTCGCGCTCGACCCCACTCTTGCTGCTTCAGGCGGCTTTGGAGCGGATGCAGTACAAAGTTATCGATAAAAGCGTGTGAGAGAGCTTAGGGCTGAGGCCCACCAAGCGCAGCAGGGCCTGAAGGCCGCTCACAAGTTAGCCCAAGTAGGCATTGATGTCAATGAGATCCTAGATGACTTAAGGGATAAGCAAGGCAGAGCTTTAGAAGAGGCCAAGGAGCTGAAGCCAATGGCGAGGCTCGAAGATCTCAGCGTTTATAAGGTCGAGAAGAAGGGCAAGAAGGGAAAGACCAATGAGTACTGGCATGCGACCTGGAGGAATGATCACAAGGTCTGCAATTTCTACTTGGGCAGCTGCAAGAAGATGGCAAGGGAGCAGGCGCTACAGAAGGCTATGAAGCTGAAGTCAGAGGATTTGGGCATTAGAGTTTTATCTATGGCATCTGGATAACTATCTTGAAAAATGACATAGATCAGAACGTGTCGGCATGCATTAGAAAACGATGAATAGGATCATCCTTGAGCTCCCAAGTCCTGCTTGAGAATACGATCGCTTAAAAATAGAAACGACTAATACTTTTATTGAATAGTATTCACGACTTTTCAGCCAGCTTTCTAGCAAAACTTAGCGCCCTGAGTTCCTCATCACGGCTCACATTTCCGCCAACCTTTTGCTCTAAAACTTCTAAAGTCTGTCGGAGATTGAGCTGTAAGATCTCTGCGGCCTCCCTGATGCTGATCTCACCGTCTTTATAGAGCTCTATAACATAATCCCGGATACCTAGATTGATTATTTTTTTCATTGCATTCTCTTCGTCGAGGCCATCTTTCTTCATGATATCTAGGACCTTGTTTATGGACTGATCTCGAACGATCATCACTTCTCCCATCTCTGGACCTCCGACATGGCTGTAAGATATTGATCAGTGGATATGTATCTTTTTAAGTTATCAATATATTTAATAGTATCTTCTTTTGATATTCTATTTTTATAATGAAGATAAACAATCAGCGCTGAAGATGTGAGATAAGGAATATCATTCCTTTCAAGATACTTAAGGAATTTTTTATCATCGCTTGCTATCGACTCGAATCCTCCTGAGTGGTAAAGTCTGAGAGCTTCGAATTCTCCTTTTCCATGTATTCTCGATCCAGACACCTGAATCTTTCCTTTGTTTATATTTTCTTGAATCACATCTGCATCTGGGCAACACTTGGATTCTATAACCGTCTCCTCATAGACTCTCTTCGGGATGAAAACATCTAGCGAACTCGCTACGACCGTCTTTAAGCCGATTTTTGTTAGCTTGATTAGGACGTCGGAGTCCACTATGATCTTCATAATCCCTCTTCGAGCGCTACATCATTTAAAGGTGTTCCTGCTGAGTTCTATTTGATCTTTGAGAGAGTATATGCTTAATGAAATCGCAACTTATTGGGCAAAGTAATGCCTTTCTATTATGCTATCGCTTATGTTTTGGTTAGAAGCATCCTGATTTCAGGGCTATCAAGAATTAAATTATTGTAGGAGCTACGCAGTTGAATTTCACATTGCTTATCTAAGGAAGAAAACTAGGCAATCATAATCTTGAATCGAAGCAATAATTAACATTTTGAATGTTTCCTCAAATATAATTGACCTTCACTTCCTCAACTACGTAACTCCTACATCTATAATGTAATAGAGCGATCTTGGAGCATGCGCCTTAGTAACGAAAATTGCTTATTGTGTTGGAGATGAGAGCAAATGGATGAATCCAAAGGCCGCTAAGACGCCAGAAAAGAAAGCAACGCTGCTTGAAGAAAATCATCGGACAGTTGCTGGAGCCCTGAGAGGAGAGGCGGAAATCAGGGCTGGCCTTGGAAAGAAATTCAAAGATGCTGATGAGTTCATTGATTATTTGGAAAAGCTATAGATCGGTACGGGCTAGGATATCAGTTCTTTTAGAACGGTCTCCTTCTAATCAATAATAGGAGTTACGCAGTTGAATTTCACATATAGGAGTTACGCAGTTGAATTTCACATTGCTGGCCTATAAGAGAAAACTAGGCAATTATCACTCCAAAATTGAATGGTTATCCTTATTTTGGTCATTCTGTTAAAGATAATTATCCTTCACTTCCTCAACTGCGTAACTCCTAATAGTATAAAGTCACGAATCCAAATTGGGGGCATTTAATGAGGACGGATGAAAGCTTTTGGCCCTGCACTTGAAGCTCCACTGGATCCGATACCATCCCAGAAAGACAGAAGTGAGATCAAATAGCGGCAAGATGCTCATCAAGGAGGCTTGCCAGAAGATGTATTCCTCGAAGAGTCAATTGCAGAGTGTGAATAGAATAGATCCACAGCGTCTTCGTATATCCTTTCTACAAATGTTCTAAATCAATCTCTCTGCCACAGCATAAACATAAAGATTCGGGCTCCTTGCGAACCCCACCAAAGTCATCCCTATTTTCTGTGCCAGCTCAACGCCTGAGTTCATGGGCGCGCTTCTGCTCACGAGAATCGGAAATCCCGAACGTGCAGCCTTGGCGACCATGACTCCCGAGAGCCGTCCGCTGGTGATCAGAGCACATTTCGATAGATCCATCCCTGCAAGAAGAGCCTCCCCTACAGTCTTGTCCACTGAGCTAGATCTGCTGACATCCTCGCAAGAGGAAAGTATATTTCCCTCAGTATCGCAAATTATTGAAGTGTGCGTGGCACCAGTCCTTCGCCATATCTTGGCCCTAGTATTGAGCTGGTCCACTGCCCCCAGGAGCGCATCTACTTTAATCCTGATATCAGAGGTAATCGGCTTTAGATCCTGGATAGATGAGCTTCCTACGCTGCAGCATTGATGCCCTTTCCAGGGCGCGGCAATGCCATCCCGCGTTTCACATATCAAGGCGCCTTTCTCCTCTTTGACGGAGACTATATCCTGGAAGCCCTTTACAATTCCCTCGCCTACCAGGAAGCCCACTGCCATCTCCTTGAGCTGCTCCGGAAGAGCAGGAATAGCGGTTATGCATCCTCCATTGAGGATTATATTCACCACCTCTTCCACTGCTACATCCACCTCAACCTCGGACCTCTTTGGCCCTGAGATCTCCAAACATCTTCTTGAGCGAAAAGCAGGATGAGGGCCCAGCTGCTCATTCTTCCAGTTGGTCTCCGGCTCAGTTATCCTGTTCACATGCCAGCTCTCTCTCATTTTTAGGCTCCCTAAAAAATTCAGGACAGCGTTTCTATCCTGCAGGCCGCAACCTTATACTCCGGAATTTTAGCGACAGGGTCCAGAGCGTCCGAAGTGATAATATTTGTGCCCTGCCAATGGAAGGGCATGAAGGCCACTCCAGGATTCACCTTGTCCGATACCCTGGCTCTGGCATCGGTTCCGCCTCGCTTTGTTTTTACGGTTACCATATCTCCGTTGCGAATATTCAGCCTGGCGGCATCTTCTTGATTTATCTCGACGTACAGTTCGCAGTCTCTCTCCAAAAGGGATGGACTCCGTTTGGTCATAGAACCGCCACAATAATGGATGGCGATCCTGCCTGTGGTAAGTATGATGGGATACTCCTGGCTCGTCACCTCCCCTGGGGTTTTATTCTCCACTGTGGCAACCCTGGCCCTCCCGTCAGGGGTCGAAAATCTCTCTTTATGAAGGATATCTGTTCCTGGATGTTCCTCATCCGGGCATGGCCATCTTAGTCCGCCGATCTTCGAGATTCTCTCCTTGGTCATGCCTCCATAGGCAGGAACAAAGCGGTTGATCTCCGATAGAACCTCTGCAGCATTGTTGTAGTTGAAATTAAGCCCGAGGCGCCTGGCAATCTGGTTGATTATCCATAGGCCCTCTTTCGCCTCTCCAGTGGGTGGAACTGCTTTATCGATCCACTGTACACGGCGTTCCATGGATGTGTAGCTGCCGTCCTTCTCGGCCCAGGCAGCCGCAGGCAGTACGACGTCTGCAAGCCTTGCCGTAGCCGTCATGAATATCTCCTGCACTACCAGAAAGTCCAGGCTCTCCAAGGCGGCCTTGGTCTTGATGATATTGGCATCACATATCACCGGATCCTCGCCAATGATATACATGGCTTTAATTTCTCCTGCCAAGGCAGCATCATTCATTTCCGTCGATGTGAGCCCGGGTCCGAGCGGCAGATCTTGTATATTCCAGGCGGATTTGAAATATTCAAGAGTCTGAGGATCTGAGGCTCTCTTATAGCCCGGATAAAACTCGGGCATGCCGCCCATATCGCAATTGCCCTGGACGTTGTTCTGGCCGCGCATTGGCCAGACACCGGCTCCTGGGCGTCCGATCTGACCACAGATCAGAGCCAAAGTAGCACACGCTTTGACGTTATCCGTGCCGCATACATGCTGGGTGATGCCCATCGAGTAAAGAATAGCTGAGGCAGGAGACTTAGCAAAGGCTCTGGCCGCCCTGATGATATCTCCTTCAGCCACTCCCGTTCTCTCAGACGCCTCTTGCAGAGTGAATCCCTGGAGGCTCTTTTGCAGGCTATCGAAGCCCTCAGTACGAGAGGCGATGAACTTGCTATCTGCTAGGCCCTCGTCCACTATGACCTTCATCATTCCTCTGATAAGGTCTATATCCGAGCCGGGGCGGATGCGAAGGTGAATATCCGACATCCAGGAGGTCGATGTGATCCTGGGATCGGCTACTATTATTATTGCGCCTTTATCCCTGGCCTTCTGTGCCCATCGGGAAACAATTGGGTGAGCCTCTGTGAAGTTAGTGCCGATGGCAAAGATGCATCGTGAATTTTCAAGATCCAGAAGGTTATTGGTCATGGCGCCTGTTCCGAGAACTGCTCCAAGGCCTACAACTGTCGGAGAATGGCAGAGCCTTGCACAGTTGTCTATATTTGGAGATCCCAGGGCACGAGCCATCTTCTCCATGAGATAATCCTCTTCGTTGTTGCACCGGGACGATGCCAGAAAACCCAGGCTTTTCGGGCCGTATTTCTTGATGTTCCTGGCTATTCCTGCAGCAACGAGGTCGAGAGCTTCATCCCATGAGATACGCACGAAGTCTTCGCCGACTCTCTTCATAGGGTATCGTAGCCGCTCCTCGTGATTCAGGACCTCAAGAACGGCGTTCCCCTTGGGGCAGAGTGCCCCCTCGCATGTGGGATGATCAGTCATATACTCAATGCCTGCAGCCCTGTCCTTCTCCACCACCAGGTAGAGACCGCAGCCAACAGCACAGTAGGGGCATAGGGAGGGAACTAGCTTTGTGGACATTCAAGACTCCTTTCTAACTTTTACGATTTGCATTCTAACGGTTTGTTTTCTAACCTGATGTTACCGCTTTCTTGTTTATGTGTCTCATAGCATGCCTGGCAAAGGCACTCTTCTTCCCTCTGGATGAAGCTTTCACCGCATTCCCTGCAGAGAGCAATCTGCTTCCTGGGCTTCTCTGGAATCTCCATCTCCAGAATCTCCCAAGTATAAACGCTTTCTCCAGCCTCCAGCAGAAGGGAGACGGCTTCAGGATGAGGTACTTTGCAGGTCTTCATGAACCATGCATGAAGCCTCGGATATCTAGTGGTCTTGGCCGGGTCCAGCATTATCCTCACAGCCTTTACCAGGCTTCCTGCGGGTCCACGCTTGCTGATGGTGGCTGCCATCTTTCCATGATCTTTGATCTTCATTCCCTTGTTACCTATGGTGCAGCCAGCCAAGATCTGAAAAGGATCAGGCAGGCAGTTGTAGGTCTCACAGGTAACAAAAAGCCTATCTCCATCCTTTATATCCAGAAGTCTTTCTGCAATGTTCAGCATCTGGATGCCTACGAAGGCGCCGGTGCTTAAGTATCCATGGAAGGGTGCGACCCTCTCAATCTGAGAACGAACCTTCGGATCAGCGATTTTCCCTAGAATCTCCTCCATGTAAAAATCCTCTTGGCTTGCCTATGCTACCATATTGGTTAAGAATTTTTGCATAGCTGCTAACTTAAAGTGAGAATGGTATGCACCTATTTTAAACCGAGAGATTTGACCTATAGCAGGGGCCCCTCAATTCATAGGTAAACATAGGCAAATATACTGCGCTAGGCCGAAAAAGAGTGGTCAAAGGCCGTTCCTCTTCAGCTTTATTTTGCCTACCTTTTCGATCGCTTTGACATTTATGCTGTCCCAGGTCTCGATAAATCCCATCTCTTCGGCTATTTTGAATAAACCCATGCCTTCAGGGGTCCTTATGATAACTGTGCTCATTCCTGGTGCGCTTCCAATGCTGCCAACGGATATATCCGATAGCTTTGCTGTAAAGTCATCGCATGTCTTACAGCCGGGCTTGACACATCCTGCAAGCTCTGCCAGAGGAATGGTCTTTTGGCATCCATCACGTAAGGTTACGATCATCTTGCCTTCGGCAGCAGCCATCTTATCAATACGCCAGGATGGAACATCAAGACGTTTAGCAATCTCGGATATCAATGAATCATCAAACGCTTTAAAGCAGAACAGACCTATAAGGAACCGTATTTTTTGCGCAAGCTTTACAGCATGCTCATTGGATGATCTCCTGAGAAGCCCTACAGCACTTATGACACAGGGCGTTCCAACAAGCGCGATGTTCTTCGACCTCGATTCCTTGATAGCCTCTAAAATCACATTGCTCGTATACTTGCTTCCGGCACACTTTACAAGTCCGACCGCGTCGCAGACAACTCGAGGCTCTGCCTTCTGTGTCCACCGATCTACGCCCATAACCAGAGCGCAGTCCACCAGTTCCTCATCCAGTGCAGCGGTCAGTAGTGCTGTAACCGCACCACCATTCTGGAAGCGTGCGTTGCTCGTCTTGGACCTCACGTTCTTGATATCGAGGCAAGGCCCCATGATCTCTGAAGGACCTATATTCTTTATATTTGCAGGCATGCGAGGACATACGTCAAGGCACGCCTTGCACTCCACACATGGTGCAACCTGAGTTGGTCTATTCAGCTTTGAGTCATATGCAAGCGTATCGGCCGGACAAACGGCAATACAGCCTCTGCAGCCAGCACAAATATTCTTCAGCCATACCTCATTCTCAATCTCCTGATAAGGAAGAAGCGTTGTCTCGCTTGTATCGTAATCTAGCATTTTGAAGCACCGTTAAATATGAATTAAGTCGAACAAAAACAGAGTCTTTCCAACCCTAGAAGATAAGCTGCTCCGGCGATAGCAGTTCCGTATGCACTCTTCAAACTGCTCTTTATCCATATTGGAGATGAAGCATCTTTTGATCTCTAGCAGCAGATCCATCTCTAAGCCTCGCTCTCTCCTTTAGATGGGCATGGGCCCCAGCTCATAATATCATCAGCTCCTCCTGAGAGAACAATCTTCCCCGCCTCCAGAAGGCATGCATTATCTCCAATGCATGCCACGTCCCTTAGATCATGAGTGACGATGATACTCGGAACTCCGCAGGTATGAATCCTCTCTCTAAGCTCTCTTCTCATGGCGGCCTGCTTTCTTACATCCAGAGCGGACAGCGGCTCATCCAGCAGTAAGAGGTCAGGCTCTATTATTAGAGCTCTGGCCAGCGCCACGCGCTGCTTTTGGCCTCCAGATATGTTCACGGCTTTGGCATTCCTGATCTCCCACAGCCCGGCTGCTGTAAGGTGATCCTTCACCAGAAAGTCGATCTCTTTTCGGGAGAATTTGCGGGTACGAAGGCCGAATGCCACGTTGTCGTAGACACTCATATGAGGAAAGAGAGCATAGTTCTGGAAGACATATCCTATATTTCTCAACTCGACGTTGATGTCAATTTTGAGGTCTGAGCTAAAGAGCGGCCTTCCATTTAGCGCTACTATCCCCCGATCCGGTTTAAGAAGGCCCGCTATCAGGTTCAGAAGGGTGGTCTTTCCACAACCGTTATCTCCCACCAGCATTAGTATCTCCCCGTCTTCGACCCTGAGATTCACCTCAAGATCGAAATCCCTCAGCTTCTTCTTGACATCAACTTCTAACATTTTTATACATCCGGTGGGTGAGAGTTTTAACAAGTGCTATAACCAGAAAGGATATAGCGACCAGTATCAAGGCCAGACAGAGCGACACATCCAGATCACCCTGCATGGCCGTGTAAATGGCAAGGGGCATAGTTTGAGTTCTTCCCTCAAAGTTGCCTGCAAACATGATTGTGGCCCCGAACTCGCCAAGAGATCTGGCAAATGCCATGATTGCGCCTGAGATGAGGCCGTTGCAGGCTATTGGAAGGATCACATAAAAGAAAGTGTAAATTCTGGATGCACCAAGAGTGCGAGCAGCGTTTTCGAATGCCTGATCGACATCCTCGAAGCTGGTCCTTGCTTGGCGAATGTAAAATGGCGATGAAACGAAAACCTGGGCCATGACAACTGCTAGCGTAGTAAATGCGATGCTTATGCCGAAGGCATTTAGGTAATGCCCGATTATGCCCATCCGCCCGAATGCCATGAGAAGAGCTATGCCAGCCACTGCCGGAGGCATGATCACCGGCAGATCGATCAATGAATCTACTAGTTCTTTGCAGAAGTAATGAAACCGAGCATTTACATATGCAACTGGTGTGCCTACCAGAACAACTATAGATGTAGTCAGGGCTGAGGTCATCAAGCTGAGCCTTAGAGCATCTATAACCACTGGGTCATGCAAAGACCGAAGTGTCGTATCTAGCGGGCTTTTGATGAAAAGCGAGGCTATCGGCAGAGCTATGAAGGCTGTAGCCAGGATCAACAATGTGGCCAATACAAGCTTCAAGGCCCAATTATTAACCCTGGCAAAAACGCCGCTATTATTTTTGTTTTTCTCCTTGAATTGTTCCTGATGCCCTGTCAGAAGGCTTATTTTCGCTTGATTCGAGGCCATATATCTAAAGATCAATATTCAACTGCAGTTCAGTTTCATCAGCCTCTGTGTGAGGATGATCGGAGATCCTTCCGATCTCCGACCTTAAAGGTAACTAACTGCCAAGTTATAGTTCAAGCTGCCGCTTTAGATGCCGTGGCGTTGCCTGCTGCCTTTATCGATACGGCATCGCTCCCGACCGGCGAAAAGCCATACTTCTCCAAGATAGCTGTCCCTTTCTCGGACTTCACCAGGTCGATGAACTCCTTAGCCTCAGCCGGATACTTGGACTGCTTTAATATGCCTATTGGATACTCAGCAATGACATTGTATTTATCAGGTATCTCGATCTTGTCGACTTTGGCAGACAGGTTTTCAGTTATATCGGATACGTAGGCAAATCCAGCATCTGCCTCTCCTAATGCCACTTTGGTCACAACATAATTCACATTGGTCTCTCGAGAGATGATATTGCTCATGACCTTTGTCTTATAATCCGGCCCGTAGGTTGAATCATTTCCCAGCTTATTTATGATCTGCATGGCATAATCGCCGACAGGAACGTCTTTTGTGCCTATTACGATCTTGATTCCGGGCTTGGCCAGATCGGTGAGGTTATGTATCTTCGCAGGATTGTCCTTGGGGATGATCAATGCAAGCTTATTCTTGGTGAAGATCGAAATGCTGCTGTTGTTCATGAGTCCCTCGGCCTTTACTGCATTCAACTGTTTAGTGTTGGCAGAAGCGAAGACATCTGCATAGGCACCGTTCTCTATCTGGGTTCGCAGCACCTGTGAGCCGTCGAAGTTGAAGACTGCATTGATGTTTGTCTCATTTTTATACAATTGTCCTATCTCGCCGAAAGCGCCCGTCAAAGACGCAGCGGTGAAGACTGTAAGCTCTTTCGGCTGCTCAGCACAGAAGCCTGCAGATGTAATAAGGACTAGGACTGCAAGCACATATGCGAATATTCGCTTTTCTATCAAAGGTTATCACCCTCCATTGTATCACCCTCCATTACAAGTTCATGCTATCTCATAGCCATACTTCTCAATTCTGATAGGTATGTCCTAATTCATTGAAGGCACCCATCAGACCGGCTGCGCAGAAAACCGTAAGCTTCTTTGGCTGCTCTGAGCAAAGGCCCACAGATGCTGTCAGGACCGCATCAAACATACGTTTGTTCCACATGATACTATCTCCCGATTTATCTACTCCATTCGATCCCGTAAATAATTATGCTTACTATTGCATCGTTATGTTAACGAATATGTAAACATTTAACCTTTGCGCCTGAGAAAGAGCCTCAACATAGCCGTCCTCATGCGATCCTGAGTAGCTGGGGGTGGAGACGTGGATTATAGGTAGGTCCACGGCCAAAGGCTCTTTCTAGCCAAAGGCTCTTTCTAAAAGTCTGCCTGGAAAAGAATATTTGATCCTATTTTATTAATGAATACGCTTAAGTGGTCGTATACCCTCCATCGATGATGAGCTCACTGCCTGTAACGAACTTCGCCTCATCGGATATGAGGTAGAGAACTCCATAGGCAATGTCATTAGGCTCCCCGATATGTCCTATCGGATGCCTTGAATCAAGCTCCTTTCTGATCTCATCAACGCTCATACCTGACTTCTTCGACTGCTCCTTAAGGAAATTCTCAACCAGCGGAGTCCAGATGAAGCCCGGATGAACCGAGTTCACGCGAATATTATCCTTTGCATAAAGGAGGGCATCTATCTTGGCCATGACCCGGTTTGCTGCCTTTGTGGCATGGTATGCAGGAATATCGGGCGCGCCGATTATACCGTAGATCGATGAGATGTAGACAATATTTCCTTTCTTCTGCTTAATCATATAGGGCACAACATGCTTTGTGCATAGGAATGCGCCTGTGACGTTTACATCAAAGACCTTCTCCCACTCGGCCCTCGTGTACTCGTGCGTGGGCTTGTTTGGACCCGCAATGCCTGCATTGTTCACAAGGATGTCAATCCTGCCATACTTATTAAATACGCTATTGGCAACCTCCTTCACCCTGTTCTCATCGGTAACATCCAGCCGGTGGTATTCCGCCTTGCCGCCACTGCCAGCGATCTCTTCTACAACTTTTTTCCCTTCATTCTCTGTTCTGCCTGTGATGATCGATGTTGCACCTTCTTTGGCAAGAACTCTGGCGATTGCTTCACCAATTCCATAAGTGGAACCTGTTATAATCGCGACCTTTCCTTCGGCTCGCTTCATCTTCTCCTGCCCCATTTATATTTAAATTTTTTATAGTAGTAGCAGCGCACAAAGTATTATAATCTGGCGATAATGGTTGTGGATATTTCGATCGATCAGCAAGCATACATATCTATGGAAAATTTTTCTATTTATTATTTCTCCATTTTATCATATTTTCCTAAAAATCGCCGGTATGATCATTGAATAAAGATGCTACAATAGCTAGTGTTAATTTCGATATATTTACAATTTGGTTTTGGCCCGGGCGGTTTCATGCCCGGACCACATCGCTCTAAGGAACTAGTGGTTTTCTTCTCTTCGGCATCTCAGGCCCAGGTTCAGGGCCGGACGGAAGGTCCCACAGTCCGAATGCTCTGCCCGCGGGGATGCTCAAGGCATCCTGGAATATAAAGTCCTCTTCGAAATGGAACAATTTGTCCTCCAAATCTTACGCTTTTGATGTTTCTCTGGATCGTCCAACACTATCGATGTTAGACGAAACAAATTACGGTTACAATCGAATATAAGCATTTCGATACTTTATGACAAAAGTACCGAAGACGCAAGGCAAGGAAAAGCGATGCCGGAGTTGGTTATATCCCGGCATCCTTGCCTTTACTTTGCTGTTACGGCAGCAACAGCGCTCTTCACAGCTTCTTTTGTTTCCTTTGGTGTCTCAGAAGCCGGGCAGGCTATGACGTCCTGCTCCTGATACTTGCTGTATGGATTCTCGGGTATGGTCGTATCAAGGCCCAAGGCCTCGGCCATCAGCTCGACCACATCCACAACTTTGATCTTTGACTCGGCAGCGTTTCTGCCATCCATCAGATTCCTGCGGCAGAACGGGCAGGTTGATGCTACGACCTGGGATTTTGTAGACTCAACATCCACTATGCGCGCCTTGGCCATATCCAGCGCAAGATCGGGAATCCCTGCCTTTACACCGCCGCCTGCACCGCAGCACCTCTGGAGAGCTCTGTTCCTGGCCATCTCCTTGAACTTGACTCCCGGGATCGATTGCAGCACATCACGCGGCGCCTCGAAGGCCCAGTCTTTGCCCTTGATATGCATCAGATGTCTTCCATTGTGGCACGGATCGTGGTACGTCACTGTGAGATCGAGCGGCCTCTTCCACTCTACCTCGTCGTTTCTGATCTTTTCACGCAAGTACGCAGACAGGGGCATAGTCTTGAATGTTATGTTTCCTTCGTACCAGCGTGGCCAGTCGATTGTTGCTGCTCTGAGGCAGCCTGCGCAGGCGAAGAGCACAGTCTTAGCTCCTCTGTCTTTGATCGCATCTATATTGTGGACTGCATGCTCCTTCATCAGGTCTCTCTGGCCAGTTCTCACGAGAGCCGATGCGCAGCACCACTCATCCTTGCCCAGCATGCAAAAGTCTGTGCCGAGCTTGTCCAGTATTCTGACAGTCGCAACGCCCAGGGCCTGCTGCCTGTACGCGGCTGTGCAGCCTGTGAAGTAGGCTATATCTGCGGATTCGTTGATTTTGATATCCTTCGGGACCCAGCAAAGCCTGTCTTCCTGCTTTGCCATGTACGGGTTTCTATCCTTTCCCAGCAGCTTTGGAAATGCGGATTGTTTGCCATATGGGCCTGCACCGCAAGCTACCAGGTTAGGCCTGATGGCTTCCCAGAGATCCACTGTGTTTATGCCAGCCTCGCAGACTGTGCTGCACGCTCCGCAGGTTGTGCAGTAATACATATCTTCTGTAAACTGCTTGATCTCGTCCTCGGAGAGCGGCTTGCCTCCGAAGATCTTTGCCCTCAGGTTGCTGTTCTTTGCCAGCAGCTCACGCCATTTGGCATTCTTGTGCATTGGGGCTATTCCCTGTCTCTCAGGACGCACCTGAAAGGCCGGGCAGAGCTTCATGCACTCCTGACAGCGGGTGCATCCATCCATCTCCAGACACTGGGTGGATTTCATGAACCCGAACATGATCGGTTTGGTAATACCAGCCATATACTTTTTCTATCTCCTTCTTCTACTCCTCTGGTCTTATATCGACATTTAACGTACTATATAACGACTATCATCGTATATAAACATTCTGGTATATTGCCGGATGTTGTTCCATGATGGCAATTTTAAATTAACAATTTTAAATTAGCAAACTCATCGATGTTACGAGCAAGAATCACTGGATCTGCTCCATCAACTCATCAAAAGAGAGTCCGCCAATCAGAAGATCGAAGATGAGTAGCTAAACACATACATTCGAAAATCAGAGCCCTTCTTGATTTATTCGATAGGTTTATATGCCATCAACTTAACGCCATGTAGCGTGCCTGAGAGATCCATAAAAAGAATCAATATCAATCAAAGGCGCATCATGCCGAAGAGGATAGTCCTGAGCATCTTCGGCAATATGAGCTTAGTCTTTTTCTTTTCGCCCTTTAATTAAACGATAACGGGCAGTTTAAAAAATTCCCGGGAATTTATCCGACTATGAGATGGTATCATGTTATCCGAAAGCGATGTAAAAGTTCTTAAGGCTATATCTGAAGGTTATTCGGACCCTCAAGCAATTGCCTCAAAAATGAACATGAAAATAGAGGCCGTGCGAGCCTCGGCTGACGCATTAAGCGAGCAGGGCCTTGTAAATGTCACTAAATCGGTTGATGAGGAAGTTTCGCTTACTGAGGAGGGCCAGAAGTATGCAAAAGAAGGCCTTCCCGAGAGTAGGCTTCTGGAAGCCATCGGCACCGGTAAGCCGATAGCTGAATTAAAGGATCCCTCTGCTAAAATTGGCCTTGGGTGGCTCAAGAAGAAGAATTGGGCAGCAATCGATAAGGGTGTGTTGAAGCCCACCGGCCGCGCTGCCCGCGGAAAAGATGAGGAAATACTGGAAGCTTTGCTCAAAGGTTCTATGAGCATGAATAAACTTGACGGCAGTGCAGCTGCAGCGCTTAAAAGCCGCGGACTAATCGAATCCAGCAAATCGAAATCATGGAGATATGAGATCACAGATTCTGGAAGAAAGGCGGCATCAGAACTGGGCTCTGTGGCAGGGACCATAACCCATGTCACATCAGGAATGATCAAATCAGGTGAATGGAGCGGCAATAAAGTCCTCTACGAAGGCAGGTTCTGCTCGGTCAGGCCTTATGATGTAACTCTGGCCGCCGATCAAATTTACCCCGGCAAGAGTCATCCCTACCAGCGGCTGATCGATAAGATGAGGGCGATAATGCTTGAGATGGGGTTCACTGAAATTAAAGGCGAGATAATCCAATCAAGCTTCTGGAACTTCGATGCCCTCTTCCAGCCCCAGGACCATCCCGCAAGGGAGATGCAGGACACATTCTATCTTGATACAAAGGCAGAGATCCCCAACTTCATCAAGGTCAAGGAGATGCATGAATGCGGCGGAGGTATCGGATCGACTGGCTGGGGAGGCGCCTGGAATCCTGATATCGCGAGGCAAGAGGTCCTGAGAACGCATACGACTGCCGTGACGATTCACTATCTTGCTGATCATCCGAATCCTCCAGTGAAGGCATTCGGGATAGATCGCGTTTACAGGCGTGAGGCCATTGATGCAACACATACTCCTGAGTTCGAGCAGCTCGAAGGAGTTATCATGGATAAGGGCCTTACATTCAAACATCTCTTGGGCGTCCTGAAGGAGTTCTATGCAAAGATGGGATTCGAAGAGATCAGGTTCAGGCCGGGCTACTTCCCTTATACAGAGCCGAGCGTAGAGCCTGAGGTTTTCATAGATGGCCTGGGCTGGGTCGAGCTTGGCGGTGCAGGAGTATTCAGGAAGGAGGTGACTGCACCCTTCGGCATAGACCATCCAGTGCTCGCCTGGGGATTAGGTGTTAGCCGCGTTGCGATGCTCAAGCTCGGCCTCAAGGACCTGAGGGAGCTTTACCAGCCGGATATAGAGTGGCTCAGGAAGACTCCAATTTCCATGAAGGTGTGAAAATGCCGGTTGTCAGACTTTATTATGAAGATCTTGAGGAGATGGTTGGCGCTTCCAGAGACACCATTATGGCAAGGCTGCCTATGATGGGCGCAGATATAGGAAAAAGTGCTGCCGAGGATTATGTGGATGTTGAGTTCTTCCCGGATAGGCCGGATCTGTACAGCTCTGAGGGCGTAGCACGAGCGCTCCAGGGCTTCCTGGACATAAAGGTCGGCCTCAGGAAGTATGAGGTCGAGCCGGGTTCTGTTGTGATAGATGTCGATGAATCTGTCAAGGCCGTCCGACCTATAATCGGTTGTGCAGTCGTAAGAGGCCTCGAGTTCTCAGATGCGGCCATTGAGTCTCTGATGAATCTGCAAGAGGATCTCCATTGGGGCCTAGGCAGAAACAGGCGAAAGGTGGCAATAGGCGTTCACGATATCTCTCGCGTGACACCTCCATTCAGATACATCGGCGCAGATCCTTCAAGAGAATTCGTTCCCCTGGATTTCAGTGAGAGCATGTCTATGAGGGAGATACTTGAGAAGCACCCAAAGGGCAGAGATTACGGCCATATTCTCGAGGGCTTCGATAGATATCCTCTCATTGTGGATGCACACGACAATGTTCTCTCCTTCCCGCCTATCATAAATGGTGAGCTGACGAGAGTTGGGGAGGATTCTCACGACCTATTCATCGATGTCACAGGCACCGATCCTGTGGTCCATAAGGCGCTGAACATAGTTGTGACCTCTCTGGCCGAGCGGGGTGGCATTGTTGAGGGCGTTCTGGTGAAGAGAAGCGAGGGAGACTTCATCTCGCCGAACCTTGAGCCATCGAAATGGATAGTGACTTCTGAGGAAGCAAATGGATTGATAGGCTTCGATTTATCGCCGAAAGTGCTGGCGGACTGCCTTGAGAGAATGAGATTTGGAGCAAATGCAATTGCCAGGAACGTGGAGGTGCTCGTTCCGGCCTACAGGGCCGATATAATGCACTCCTGGGATATATTTGAGGATGCCGCCAAAGCATACGGCTATGATAAGCTTGAGGCTGAGCTTCCTGCAACAGTTACCGTAGGCAAGCCTCATCCCTCTGAAGTAAGGAAGGCAGAGGTCAGAGAAGTCATGATCGGCCTTGGGTATCTGGAGACAATGCCATTTACCTTAACGAACGAGGCTGTCCACTTTCAGTGGATGAAGCATGAACCTGGAGGTGCAACTAGAGTTCTGCGTCCAATAAGCGAGCTTCATACGATCATCAGAACATCTATACTTCCAAGTATCCTGGAGATATTCTCGCTGAATCAGCACCACACTTTGCCACAGAGAATATTTGCGGTGGGCGAGGTAGTAGAAGATAGGAGGACGAAGACAAATCTTGCAGCGGCATCGATCCACAGCGGGGCAAGCTTCTCTGAGATTAGATCCGTTGCAGATGCAGCCCTCAGGGAACTCATGATCGATGCAAAGGTGACTCAATCTGATGATAAGGCGTTTATGCCGGGCAGAGGTGCCGACCTTATTTTCGATGGCAAAAGGATTGGATACTTTGGGGAGCTCCATCCCGAGGTTATCCGCAGCTTTGGACTTGAGCAGCCTGTGGTCGCAATTGAGATACGTCTGAAGCGATGAGATTAAGGTCATAGTGGTCAACCCTTTGCTGGTCAAGGATCGATCCGGGAAGAAGACGGACAAGATAGACGCACGAAAGTTGGCCGCTAAATCTATTCGTTTCAGATACCTTCGGCAAATCCGGTATGTATCTCTTCAGAGGTCTCGTGGATCGAAAGAGCCTTGAAGAGCTCATACCTGGAATACCTACCATAGAAAAGGACTCACAAAGACGATCTTAATATGCGCAATCGCTTTGATCACTTTCGTCCCGCACGGCTCACCTATCTCTAGTAGACATTCCTATAATTTACTACATCCCTGGATATATGCCAAATTGAGAAGAATATGCTGAAAGGCAAAGAGGCTTACCTCAAGAAGCTGACCGAAAGTGTAACCATGCGGTCTGTAGATGTAGGCAAGGAGCTGGACGGAAGCACTCCGCCATCGGTCTTCATCGGCAGCTGGAACTATCCTCGCGTCTACGCAGGGCCCATGATTGTACCCCAGCATGGCGATACTGCAATAATGGATCTTCCTGAATCCTGGATACCTGAGCGAAAGACTCAGGAGAACATCATCGACTACAGGCTGAACCTTGTAAGAGGAAAGCGGCCGATCGAGATAACAGATACGAACAACCGCTTTGTCGAAAAGCTGCAGGAGATTGCCCTTGCCGGGAGTTCCATCGAGAGCGAGGCACAATTCGATAGCGTACCTAAGGGCATGTCCTTCAGCGATGATCACACTCCATTCGGGCCGAGCGCGAACCTTGAAAGGTTCGATATAGGCAATGTTCGATGGGATCACCATCTTGAGAAGGCATACTACGATTATGATCTCAAAGCGGCTGATGCAGTAGTTGATCTGAGTAGCGTTGGCATCCCCTTTTCCAGTATACAAAAGGCTTTTTCAGTCGGGGCCTTCGGAACTAAGCGCAGAAGGCGGCTTGTGCCTACGCGATGGTCCATCACAGCCTGCGACAGTGCGATTGGTAACCGTTTGCTGAAGGATGTCAGGCATTATGATATAATCGACTGCTGCCGCGTTCACGAGTTCAGCAGCCTGAACAACTACTATGCGGTTCTCCTTATGCCGACTGCGTGGCAGTACGAGTGGAGCGAGGCTTTTCTTCGCATCCTCGGAGGAGAGGAGCTGGTATTCTCAGACTACGAGCATAACACTGGAAAGAAGGGCTATTCCAGAGTTGGCGGATGCTATTACGCCTGCAAGATGGCCGTGCTTGAGGCACTGGGACGCAAAAGGATGCAGGCAGGCGCGATAATACTTAGAGAGGCGTATAGCGGATATGTGCCTCTGGGGGTCTTCAATGTCCGGGAGAATGTCAGGAACGCCATGGTCCAGCCTGCAAAGGAGTTTGAAGATACTAAATCTGCTCTGGCATACCTGTCAACCAGGCTTAAGCTTCCGCTAAGAAAATTCATAGATGTCAGCACTCTCCTCAAGGAAAGCTATAGAGAAGAGCAGACAACGTTAAGCTTCTTTTTTGATCATTTGCACAAGGAGAGATCATTAGCCTCCGACTATTAATATCCGGTTTAAGCAACCACCAGCTCTTTCTCTTCCGAAAGCGTGCAATTGAGCGCCATATCCCAGGCAGCAATACGATACAGCACCTTCTGGCATCTATACTTCTCGAGATTGATGGCCACTCTTCCACCTGTGAGACTGTCAAAGATACGCCGTACAACGGTCCCATTCACCAGGAGATCGATCCGTGCAAGCTTCTGGCTGCATGGGACAGGCTCCGATGCAGTGTATTCGAATTCGAAGACATGGCCTGTGCCCTCTTTCGTGCAGGTGACAGCTACATTAACAGGGGCATTGAAATCATCCTGGACCTTTGCATTTCCCCAGCCGTTCTCGAGCGGATAGCTCCCTGCTCCACCTCCCGGATAATGTTCACGTAACCATCTCTTGTGGTTGGCGAATGCGTCAAATCCCGACAGGTCGATATAGACAGGCCTGTTGATCCCGATACCATCCCTGAATGCCGATTCAAGAAGAGGAATCGAATCCAGCCGGTATCCGCCAAGAAGCGTCTCGACTGTATCGATTGCGACTGAATCCCTCGAACATAAGATTGCATTCATGAAGATAAAATCGGTTTTGGTATCATCATCATCCACTTTGTTCGACGGGCCGCTCCTGTTTCCTGTAATGGCATCCATGATAACGAGATCGAATCCCCGTGCGCGGTTCATTGCACACAGGTAATCGAGGAACATGCGGATATCCCCGGTGCCGAATCCATATCCAGCATGCTCTTGTTTTTCGAGGAGGCCGAGCATCGATCCCCAGTGGAGTTTAAGCGCCCCTGTCATGCCGCATAATCCATGGCTTTTTAGAACCGGTATTCCGATATAAACATCGCAGTACTCAGATTCACCCTGTGCCTGCTCCTTGGTCCTCAGAAACTTGGGGAGCCAGACCTCGCTCGCACCCCTAATCGGCTCATCGATAATAGTAAGGAACCGGTCCGACATCTGGACTGAATCGAGGTTGACCAGCTCAGCGCCGGAGCCTCCATCGAGAGTACTGTCGGCATCATAATCATAGCAGATATCGTCTGCCTCGACTGATTTTCCCGCACTCCGCTGCAGCCGGGCATAATAGAAGCTGTGCGGATTATTTTTATCAGAAGGATTCTTCTCGGGGCTGAACGTTGCATCTATGACCTTCAGGTCCGCACTGCCATCGAATCCGATGATCTCACGCACTTTTCCTGCGATATATCTGACAATCCTCGGGTCTGATATTATCCCGCGCCCTTTCTCGCCTGGAAAACCCTGGTTTGGCCCGACGATGTTGACCTTTATGACAACCCTATCTCCCTGCTTGATGATCTCCGACAGGCCGCGAGGACCAAGCACCTGGGAGATTGCATCATCGATAAGACGGGGAATCTCATGGTCGGCAGGCTCCCTTGTCATGCACGAAAATCCCACGGCGGGCAGGGGATGATCTGGAGAAATGCTGCGTTGTGTGCTCGTTTTCGCGTAAACTGCAGAGATATCTGTTCCCTGCACTCCCGTAGCATAGATCTGTCTCTTATCTGCGCTAATTTTTTCCCATCGACGGCTGATATCGCTGGAGTAAGAAATACCACCAGAGGATATCCCCTTATCAGGACAGGCGTTTAAGGCGGGGTCCATAGCATCAATCATCCTCGACCTGCAATTGGAATATATTGATTAATACTTTCCGACTATCAGCAACTTTTGCTCATGATTCCGCAATTATGCTCTGCTCCCGTTTTCGCATACCTCACGATGCCATATAATGAAAACATTTAATTGGTAATATGTCAATCCAAAAATTGGCATGAACAACGAAAGCTCCCAGTCGGATTCTTCGGATCAGCGGCAACTGCAATCCGGTATCGCCAGGAGAGCAGAGATCGACCTCTCCATCGAGGCTGTGCTCCTGATCGTCGGAGGAGTCTTCTTCCTCATTTTTGGAGCGCTCCTGTTCCCGATTAATAGAGGATTGCTGCCCTACAGCGAGGGCAGCATGTACGGGCTTTTCGTGGTGCTCGTATCGATGCAGATCGTCACGATGGGAAAGACACCATTTGGAGACGTCTTACGTTCATGGCTCGTCGTGATCATTGGGCTTTTCTCTGCGATGCTCGGGGCCCTGGCCGTCTTCTACCCCGTCTACCTGGGCATGGCGATCCGTATCCTTGCAGGGCTAATAGTCCTGATCGCTGGAGTTCTGGGGCTGCTGCAGTTGTTCACCTCAAAGGATAAGGCCAGAGTGTGGATGAAAGTCCCTGGAATCCTGCAGCAGCTGACATTCGCCTGTGCCCTGGTATACAGTATCGAAGTAGTGTTAGGGGTTATCACGTTTCTCCCCGATATTATGCCCAGCTCGCTGACAGCGGTGCTGCTCCTTATCTTCGGGGGGAGCCTCTTATTCCTTGCCTGGTGTATTCATGCGGTAAACCGGCAATACCGCTCCACAAGCACGAGGATAGCGCGGGAGTCATCCGTGCCTTTCCTGCTAAAAGAGACTTCCCTGACGGTGGGAGATGCCTTCAACACCTACCAGGGAGTTCTCATGATATTCCTCGGAATCCTCGTCCTGTTCATGACCCTGAGCATAATTCCCCCGTTTAACTCCGATGGCCAGCTTGGCCTCCTGCTGGTGCTGACCTCCCTCCAGATCCTCGCCCTGGGAGAATTGGTGGGAAGCCGGATGACTCGATCATGGCCGGTGATTGCTTTAGGAATCCTCTGTGCCTCAGCAGGGATCTACTCGTGCATCGTCCCGGGAATCCTGACAGGAGTGATTCAACCGATCCTCGGATTTCAGAGCGTCATCACTGGAGTGCTCCTCCTGGTCACCCAGACCATCGCACCGACAGTTTACAGGATTAGGAACCCTCCGGCAGAGCCGGTCAACCTTCCGCCGATCGTTAAGCAGCTCAACTTTGTACTGACTATCACAGGTATAGTGACAACCCTCTTTGGTATCAATATGCTCGCACCACTCCTCTTTCCAGGCCTGCTCGGGATGGTTGTCTATGCCATGCTCCTTCCTCTTCTGATAATCCTAATAGGGTCACTATCATTGATTATGGTCGCTATAACCCACAAGCTCAAGTGAAACAAATAAATTCTTAGGCTAGACGACCCACTTACCGCTTCTCCGCTTCCGGGCGACATCGAGCAGGTATGCATCCATACCTTCTGCGGCCATAGGATTGAAGCAGTTTGTTGCACCCTGGACATCACCATCATCGCCCAGCACGAGACGCTCTCTCCTCGCCACTCCCTCCAAGATTCTGCTTGCAGACTGCTCGGCAGTTTGAGCGCCCTTAGGCGGCTCAATACCGCCGGCTGCCCATATACCTGTGATCGTGGTGCCGGGCGTAGCAGAGGTGAAGCAGATATTCTCATCCCAGTACTCATAGCGAAGAGCCAGCGTCAGAGAATTCAGTGCAGCTTTCGTTGCTGCATACATCGTCTGCTGGGCCATGGGGGCAAACGCGATGCCCGATATCACATCTATGATATGCCCGCCTCCATGCGCCCGCATAATTGGAATCGCGGCGCGTATGCCGTAGACAGCACTATAAAAGTTGATCGCAAAGGCTTTCTTCCACATCTCATCGGTCTCTTCCTCGAAGAGCCCTCCCAAACCTGCTCCTGCATTGTTGAAGAGGATATCGATATGCCCTCCACCGAACGCCGCAGATTTAGCGATCATATCCTTTACGTTTTCCTCGCTGGTAACATCGCACATCAAGCCGAGCACCTTGCCCGGATACTCTCCGGCAAGCCGTGCAGTCTCCCGTTCGAGTCTCTCCTTGTTGATATCGGCTAAGACGACCTTGTCGGCACCAAATGCAAGCATCGCCTTGCAGAGGGCAAGCCCAATCCCTGACGCGCCGCCAGTAACGACTGCTACCTTGTTCTCGTAGTACTTTCCTGTCTCACTCATTCTTTCTCCTCCTTCGAGAATCGCCATTTAGTATTGTCCGTAACGCTGATGGCCCTCGCAGATGGTCGAGCGATCATAGCGACCGGTGAACAGGTAGCTAAAGAGGCCATCCGATTCCTCGCCCTCGAATGTCGCTATTGCGTGCACCCCCCGCACCCAGTTGGAGTTGATGGAGTATGCGGCACCCAGCGGCTTGACGACAACCAGCTCAGACCATGGGTCATCCAGCGATGGTTCCATTGAAATCGATTTTATGGTGGCGGCCTCCCAGGTTTTATAATCTGTAACGCTATCATATCCGATGAGAGCGGCACTCGGCAGCGTCACACAACCATCTGGACCCACACCGATGTCATATTTGAATAGAAGACAGTAACCTTCTGAGCTTGGAATAGAGTTGGAGGCTCCCGTCTCCATCGGCCTGTTACGGCCCGCAATCTCGATCTCAGCCTCGAAGATGCGCCTGCCTTTTGCCTCTACCACAGTATGCGCAATATCATCGTTTCGCTCAACAACGATCTTCTCGCACATTTTCTTGGGGAGCCCCGACATTTCACGGCCGGATAACAGCCCCATCTGGGCGCCCGGCCCGCTCAGCTGCAGGTTGCAGAAATACAGGCCGCTATACTCCTTGTATTTGGCACCAAGTATCCCGATGCCGGCTTCCATATACCAGGGGGCGAAGGTTGGCTCCCTGATGTTTACGAAGTAGGAGTAGACCTGAGGATGTTCTGGATCGGCCAGTTCAAGTTGCTGTGGCAGTATACGTCGAGCTACCGCTGGATCGGTCTCCCAGAAGATGTAGAGTCCTTCTTCGTTGTTCATCGCGCCCCCCTTCATGAAGGCGTTGAGATTGCCGCGCTCTATGAAATAGCTTCCGTTCTTCATAATATACCTCCTTTTCAATTCGACTCTCGTCAGGATTCGAAGACGAATGCCTGACCATATGCGTCCTGTGTCGCTTCCAGGATCCTTCCGCCCCGGTTCGCATCCCCAATGATATGTGCCTCGGGAAAAGCAGCCTTGAAAGCATTCACTACGTCTTTGCGGGGCCGAACTCCGAGCGCCAGGATAATCGTCTCGGCATTGACGAAAACCCTCTCGCCATCATCTACACGCTCCAGGAAGACTCCCTCCTTGGTTATCTCTGATACTTTATGTCCGAGCATATAGACGGGGCTGTATTCTGCCAGGCGCCGTTTCATATCGAAGATGACGATGAATGAGATGCCCTGGCCTATTTCGGGGAGCATATCGACAATCGTTGTCCGGTGCCCGGCCTTCAGGACAACCTCGGCTGTCTCAAGACCTGTCATGCCCGAGCCGAGGATTATGCAATCGCCATTGGGCCGGGCTCTTCTGGTAAGCACATCTTCAGCAGTGACGATATTCTTCCCATCGATGCCGGGTATGGGAGGTATCGACGGCATTGCGCCGCAGGCTATGAAAACCCCGCAGGGCGATAGAGCTTTAACCTTCTCGACGTCCGCCTCTTCGCCCAATCGCAGCTCAATATCGCTCTCTTCGACCTGAGCAATCATCCCGTCGACTAGCCTGGTTATCTTCTCCTTGCCCACACCCATGTCGGCAATGTTTAGGGTGCCTCCCAAACGTTCTGCCGTGTCGAAGAGCACCACATGAAATCCGCGTCTGTCAAGGAGCAGCGCGGCCTCGATGCCGGCAGGCCCGCCACCGATGATCGCGACCCTTCGTCCTTCGCCGTTGTATTTGGGATTCTCGAACTCCCGCTCACGGCCCAATTTAGGATTTACTGCGCACTTAATATGGCGCTGGCTCTCTATCTCCTGGAAGCAGGTCAGGCAGCCAATACATTTGCGTATGGTCTCAGCCTTTCCTGCCCGGGCCTTATTGCACCATTCAGAGTCGGCCAGGTGCCCGCGGGCAACTCCGACAAAGTCGCAGCATCCGTCCTCGATCATCTCTTCGGCCACTTCGGGCTCCTTGATATTGCAGACCGCTATCACCGGAATGCTCACATGCTTCTTCACCTCTGCGGCCATATATCTCTTCCAGCCCTGCTCGTAGGTGCCGGGCTCTATGCAGGCGCAGACCTCAGGGCTTCCCGGGATTGTGCATGAAACATCAATGAAGTCGACCCCTGCACTCTCCAGCCTCTCGCAGATTCTGCAGCTCTCCTCGAGGTCGTTTCCCTCTTTTCCCAGGAACTCCTCGACAGAGAGCCGCACGCCTAGAGGAAAATCGCCTCCGCACTTCTCGCGGATGCCTCCAATAATCTCCAGCAGGAAACGCATCCTGTTCTCCAAGCTACCGCCGTAGCCATCGGTCCGTTTGTTCAGATATGGAGAAAGGAAGCTGTTGATCAAATATCCATGTGCACCATGCAGCACGATGCCGTCAGCGCCTGCCATCTTCGCGAGCATTGCTCCTTTGATGAAGGCAGATTCGATTTCAGCTATATCATCAACCGTGAGCGCACGTGGGGCCTCGAAAGCGCCAGGTGTTTTTACCGCAGATGCGGCGACTATAGGCTCGCCGCCGATCATAGAGGACCCCTGACCCCCAGGGTGATGGAGCTGAAGGAATATTTTCGTTCCATACTTATGCACTGTATCGACCAGACGTGCCAGCCCAGCAACATCATTGAGATTTCGTGCCGCAAGCTGGCATGCCAGGGCCGCCCCCGCACCATCGAGCACACGGCAGAGCTCGCTTTCGATGAGCCCCACTCCGCCTTTAGCGCGCGCCTCATAGTAAGCAATGATATCATCGTTCACGCCACCCCCAGGCGCTGCGATTACCGTACCCATAGGGGTCATCACAACCCGGTTCTTGATCTCGACCCGCCCAATTCGCCCTGTGCTGAACAGTTTTTCGTACAAAAGCCTCACCTCATATGGCGGAGACTATGGGCATCATGCGAGGAAGTATGCCATTGTAAAAGGAGTCCTTTTTTTGCTTTTGCTGGTTATTAGATGCAAAATTATATTCACCTCACACATTTCGATGCCCTGCATCCTATTAAGGTCAGTCAAAAATTTATACATATTAATTTAATTCTGAAACTGTAATAGGCGCTGTTATTATCATCCATGTTAACTTCATGGTTTATACCAAAGAACCTGGCTTATCTTTTTATATAAACGTTTCGATGATGTTTTATAAAAAGTGTCTTAAAATGCTCTATACCTCTCTTTAAATTCTCAATCAGGCAAACTGGTCTTATCAATTAATCTTTTTCTATCTGCAATATTAATCGCCTAGAAGTAAAGGATAGGAAAACTTTTTCATCAATCAACGTTGATTATTAAAGGGAGTTAGATATGGAAAACCTTGAAGATGTAATCAGGGCGATAACTACTGAGATGCAGAAGTCTATATCTGCTAAAACGGTCGTCGGCGACCCTGTGACATTTGAGGGAAAGACCATCATCCCTCTAATTAGCGTGGGCATGGGCTTCGGCGCCGGAACCGGCACTGGAAAAACATCTGATGGTAATGGAGGAGGCGGTGCAGGTGGCGGCATGGCCATAAAGCCTATAGCAGTAGTGGTGGTAGATGAAACGGGAGTTAAATTGGAGACCCTTAAATCGCCACCAAAACCATCTGTCGTGGAGCAGCTTGTGGAAGCGGTCCCGAAGATAGCAGAGGGCATGTCTTCTAAGAAGAAGGAGACGCAGGTCCCAATTCAGGGCCGGGAAGAAGCATAGCCGAACCCTGATATTCCCGGCTATAATCAGACGTGGCGCACACATAAATAGGCCTGACGGCTATGTGAGGCGCCGCTGCATTATACCGGATTGAATTCTTTATATTAAATTTGATAGATCATATTGCTTCCGCCAAGGATCAAAGGTTTATACTATTGAAGATTGGCGATCAGCAATGCACAACTGGAACCCTGAAGACTACGAGAAGAGTTCATCTGCTCAATATAATTGGGCGCTGGGCCTAATATCAAAGCTCGATCTCAGGGGAGACGAAAGGATATTGGATATAGGATGCGGAAATGGAAAGATCACCTCAGGAATCGCTTCTCTTGTACCCAATGGCTCAGTTCTGGGGATCGATATTTCTCAAGGGATGATCGATTTTGCAAAGGCCAAGTATGCTGGAGACAAATATAGAAACCTCGCGTTCCAGCTGGCAGACGCATCCAGACTGAACTTCAGCGACGAATTCGATCTGGCGGTCTCCTTTGCCTGCCTTCACTGGATTAAGGATCATCTATCGGTGCTGCGAGGAGTGAAACGAAGCCTGATGCCTGGAGGAAGAATCCTTTTCCAGTGTGGCGGAAGGGGAAATGCTTCTGAAATTCTCAATATAGCTGCCGGTCTTCTCACAGAGGAAAAATGGTCGAAATATTTCCACGGCTTTGCATTCCCATACAACTTTTATGGCCCGGAGGAATATGGCCCATGGCTTGCCCAGGCTGGCTTGAAGCCGCTGCGCATAGAGCTTCTGCCCAAGGATATGGTCCATACCAAAGCAGGCCTTGAGGGCTGGATCAGAACCACATGGCTGCCCTACCTCGAAAGGCTTCCGGATGACCTGCATCAAGGGTTCATAGGCGAGGTCGCTGATAGCTATATTGAGCGCAATCCGCTCGATAATGGCGGACGGGTCCATGTTCAAATGATGAGGCTTGAAGTGGAGGCCATGAAATAAATCGATAGAAGCCATTAGAATTGAAGCTTCCACGATATCACCATTACTATTATTAGCAATATATACCTCAGGTTGAGTTGTAATATGAGGGCTTTATCTACAATCTATCATACTTTTAGAAAATTTTATATCCTAACTGTATGAGAATATATATGGTGTATTAAATGCTATCGCATAAGAGGGGACTAAGCTTCATAAGTTATTTGATAATAACTTGTATTCTATTAATCCCATTGGTTTTACCCATATGCAACGCCTGTAACTGCACAGATAGCAGCGATGTAATTTCGATAGGCGGCATGAAAGATCGGACGGAGATAAAATCTGAAAATGGCCCATCTCAAATGCCTGATTCGGCAGAGGGCACCGTAGAAAACACTAGCCACACGATTATGCATCCGAGCCGTGCAGAAGTATCTAGGTGGATGATGGGGTATAAGACATCGCCCAGCGCGTATTTGAGCCCAAGAATTACGGCTGAGCTGACTCAGACTGTGGGAGAACATTTCAGCCTCTTGGATTATCTAAAGTATACGCCCTCTGAGCGCAACCAGGGAAAATGCGGCAACTGCTGGGCGTGGGCAGGAACTGGCGTCATGGAGATAGATAATGCCTATCAGAACGGGGTAAAGGATAGGCTCTCAATCCAGTATATCAACTCCAACCTTCTTAGCGGCAGTGGAGGCGACTGGGCTTGCTGCGGAGGATGGCTCGAAGATATATCGAACTTCTACAGCAGCAAGATGATGACTGTTCCCTGGTCTAACACAAACGCCCTCTGGAAGGATGGCAGCAGAAGCTGCGAAGATGGATCGACGAGTGTGCAGTCCAGCACAATATCCACCGATCCGCATTACGATATATCCTCGATAGATGTAGAGATCATACCTACGCAGGGAGTAGGCAAAGACGCTTCAATTGCCAATATCAAGAATGTACTGCGTCAGGGAAAAGCGATCTGGTTCGGCTACTTCCTTCCCGATAAAAGTGCCTGGAACAACTTTTTCGATTTCTGGGACTCACAAAAGGAGAGCGCCGTCTGGAAGCCTGATATCGCATGTGGAAGATCGTACAGCGATCGCGAAGGAGGCGGACATGCTGTTTTATGTGTCGGATACGATGATACCAATCCCAACAATCGCTACTGGATAATGCTGAACAGCTGGGGAGCCCCATCAAATCGTCCGAATGGGCTATTCCTGGTGAATATGGATATGAACTATGATTGCGGCTATCCTGGTCTGGGGAATGCATTCTACTGGATGACCCTCAACATAAGCTATGGCGATGTCAATGTCAATGTACCTCCCGCCATTTCATCGATACCGTCAGGACCCTGCTCCGGACGCGAAAAAACCGCCTATACATACACAACGTCCGCTGTAGATCCCAATGGAGATCAGATAAAATACACATTTGATTGGGGAGACGGCACGATATCCGTCACAAATCTAATCGGTTCCGGAAGAAGTGCAAATGCAACTCATAGCTGGGATAAAACAGGAGATTATCAGATCAAGACAAAGGCGATTGATAGCAAAGGGGCGTCTTCAGAATGGTCCGAACTGCAGACTATAAAAATATCGAAGGCTCCTATCCCGCCCAACCAACCCCACAAGCCAACTGGGGCGATCAAGGGAGTCAAAGGAGTATCGTACCGCTATTTGACGCTCTCCAAAGATCCGAGCGGCAGCAAACTGAGCTATATCTTCGATTGGGGAGATGGCACGACATCCAAGGCAGGGCCCACCGCCTCAGGGAAGCCCCTGTTCACAACCCATAAATGGAGTGTTCCAGGAGTTTACCAGGTCAAAGCAATGGCTGAGAACGAAGATGGAGCGAACTCTGACTGGTCCGATCCATTGAAAGTGAAGATCTACTAAGGCAGAAAACACCAGAGTCTCAAGGGTTTGAGCAGGGCTTTCGTTCCATCTGCCTTACAAGCTCCGCGGCCCTGCTACCAACCTCTTTGGGATCAACTGGTCTCAGTGCAACGCCGGTCTCTATGGCCGCCCTGGCCACAGCCTCAGCCACCGCAGGTACAACTTTTTTATCAAAGGGCGAGGGTATGATTCTTTCCTCAGAGACAGGATCAACGAGGCTGGCTATTGCAAGCGATGCCGCCTTTTTCATCTCTTCGTTGATATCGCTTGCACGCACATCAAGAGCGCCCCTGAATATTCCCGGGAATCCTAGGACGTTATTCACCTGGTTGGGGAAGTCCGACCTTCCAGTTGCCACGATTCTGGCTCCGGCCTTCAATGCATCATCCGGCATTATCTCCGGCACTGGGTTTGCCATGGCAAAGACTATTGCATCTTTGGCCATGCTTTCAACCATTTCGGAGCTGACTATTCCCGCGATCGACAGTCCGATAAATACGTCAGAGCCCCTCATGGCATCTGCCAGAGTACCCTTAACATCACGGGGATTCGTGATCCTGGCGATCTCCTGCTTGGCTTTATTCAGATCTGTTCTGCCCCGATGAATTGCGCCCTTGCTATCGCAGAGGATTACATCCACTGCCCCGAAGCTTGAGAGAAATTTTGTGACTGCAATGCCCGCAGCTCCTGCGCCGCTTATAGCCACACGGATATCAGGAAAATCTTTGCCTACGACCTTAAGTGCGTTGATGAGGGCTGCAAGGCATACGACTGCCGTTCCATGCTGATCGTCATGGAATACGGGGATATGAAGTACCTTCTTCAGCATTTCCTCGACTTCGAAGCATCGAGGGGCACTTATATCCTCCAAGTTTATGCCGCCGAATACGGGCTCAATTCGCGATATCGTTTCAACGATCACGGATGGATCCTTTGAAGTGACAGATATTGGAAAAGCGTCAATTCCTGCGAAATTTTTGAAGAGTATTGCCTTTCCCTCCATGACTGGAATTGCAGCCATGGGGCCTATATCGCCCAGACCCAAGACCGCAGTTCCATCAGTCACAACAGCTACAATATTGCCCTTGGAAGTATATTCGTAAACGTCATCAGGATTCTTTTCAATCTCGCGGCAGGGTTCCGCCACGCCCGGCGTATATGCCAGGCTTAAATCATCTCGCGTGCAACAGGGGACTTTGCTTTGAACGGCGATCTTGCCCTTCGCCGCTCGATGAAACTGGAGCGCTTCCTCTCGAAGAGACATTGCCGACTGAAAAGTGCCGCTGTCAAGATAAATCTTGCTAAGACGGATAGATACAGTTAAGATATGCGTAGCGAAAGTAATCATGAGAGTGGTCCGATTCATCCCACCTATGAAGGGGGCGGGCCTTCTCGGCACACCCTTTACCCCAAACGTTATAAAGCATGGCTTATACGTAAAAGGTGGTCGGGCCGGGGTGGCAGAGCGGACAATTTTCGTCTGTCAAATCAGACGGGAGTTCATACGCGGCAGGCTCGAGACCTGTTGTCCCTTTCAGGGACGCTTGGGTTCAAATTGGCAGGCC
>JBHGAU010000029.1:0-30547 GCA_041946675.1 Methanotrichaceae archaeon
AGAGAATCGGTCTGATTAAGAGAATCGGTCTGATTAAGAGAATCGGTCTGATTAAGAGAGCTTTTTATCAGGTCGTTCAGTAGGCTCATGCCATTTGAGCCGCCCAGGTCAATGGGCGGCTGACTGAATGTCAGAGCAGTCATCAACATCAGCAAAGATAGTATCAATATCAGGCGTTTTGTATCGCTCATCAATTGGTTTCTTCTCCATACATGCTTATTTATTCTTCGCTAGATATAAGCTGTCTCTGATGGCTCTAATGATTCGATTCATTCTGACGAAGTGGTTTTTCTCTCATTCTATTAAATTCTTCATTATCTTTTAACAAACGCCCGCAAGTGAAAGGATTAAAATTAGGGATAGAGCTCTATAGACCTATCCCATTCTCGAATCTTTCTTTTGTCATCGCTCAATCTAACGGATAGTATGGCTAAACGGCTTCTTCACCGGGATTTTGAGCAGGAAGCTCTTTGGCTTTCGCATATGCCGCTTCTGCTTCAGAGTTGTTCCCCATTGCCTTCAGGATGTCCCCTTTATGAGTCCATACGATAGAATCATATGGTGTCAGCTCCAAAGCTTTGTTGATGTATTCAAGGGCATCAGCATTTTTTCCAAGAGCGGCCAATGCAACACCCTTGGTATCCAGGGCTGCTGCCAAATTACTGTTAAGTAGATCGATAGATCGATTTACATTCATCAGGGCCTCATTGTAGTTGCCTCGCTTATAGTATAGCCAGGCTTTGTCGTTCCAGGCCATTCCGTTTGTGGGGTCCAGCTCTATAGCCTGATTATAGCTTTGAAGGGACTCATTGTACCTGCCCAAATCATGCAGTACAATGCCTTTTCCTACCAAGACCTTGGCATTATCAGGGCTTATCTCAGTGGCTTTCTGATAGCTCTCCAGAGACTCATTATACATGCCCAAATTATCAAGGGCAGATCCCTGCCCGATAAGTGCTGCCACATTGGACCCATCGATCTTCAGGGAATTATTATAGGCCTGGAGGGCATCTTCGTATTTATATTGAAGCATGAGGAGTCCACCCTGGTTGTTCCAGTAGCTTGTTGTATTGTTATCTGCAGAGCTCTCAGCTGCTGCGCCTGCAGCTGTGATGATACAGATAGTCAAGGCTAGCAAAATTATAGCACCTTTCATAGGTATCAACTCAAGGGCTAATTGGGAAGCAAATTAAAGAATCTTTTGGTAATGACATCTGTGCCTGGTGAATTATTAAACTATAAAATTTGAGCTTATTGATAAATTCGGCTTGGGTCACTCGCCATGTCCTCATTCACAACCATTTCATATATTCCAGCCAAAATCGACAAGCTCAACATTAGCTACTACATACCATCAATACGGATTTTTAGTAAGAATTAATTCCTCTTATCTTTCTATCTAATTTAAGAATCAATAGTTGTTGATCTTTTATATGGTATAATGGGATTAGGGTAGTTCTCAAGGTGATGATGATAATATCTATGAGCTTCGCCCTAATAGCAAACCTGGTAGTTCTATCGTCAACCATCGCCTCTGTAGCCAGCGATTGTGGAATTATAATTCATGGTGGTATTAAAATAATATGTCCTGTAAAAGAAATCCAAATATAGTTACGGCTCAGATCCTGGAGATATGCGCAGACGGCGCGGGCAAGACAAAGGTCATATACAAGGCAAATTTGAACGCTACAACAGGGGCTCAGTATCTGGATGGTCTGATAAGAAATGGTTATATTGAGGCTATCCATAAAGGCTCCAGGCTCATATACAAAACAACTCCGAAGGGTGCAGAACTGCAAGAAAAGCTTGCTCAAATCAAAAACCTGATGGATAATCTCTATTCATACGCATGATTTTCGTCACAGATTATCTCTACATATTTCATTTGATCCTGCTTGGCGAAATTAAACTCGATACCCTAACTCCGATCAATCTTAATTTCTTATTGCCCCTGAGGAAAGGAGCAATTAATCTCTTGGCATTGTTCTTAAGGATTTCGAAGTCGTTTGTAGGAAACAAAAGAGATTTTGAACGAGTATGCGTATCAAAATCCTCATATCTGACTCTGACAGTGATCGTTTTGAATTTAAAACCATTAGCTATCACATATGCACGCACTTCTTCTGCTAGTTCATCCAGGACCTGGAATATTTGTGCTTCATTATCCAGATCCCTTTCAAAGGTAATATCTCTCCCAATAGACTTTGTCTCATACTCCTCTACGACCTCGCTATTATCGATTCCATTGGCATATTCATATAGCCTAATACCCAATGAACCGAAGAGTCTTGTCAATGTCTCTGGCGTTAAGGAAACAAGATCCCTAATGGTTTCGATATTTAGCTTTCTTAATGCCTGCTCAGTCTTGGGACCAACACCAGGAATCTTTCCAACCTTCAAGGGAAACAGAAAATCCTTGATATTATCAGGTTTGACCACTGTAAGACCAAAGGGTTTCCTATAGTCGGAGGCAATCTTGGCAACCAGCTTGTTAGGCCCTACGCCAATAGAGCAGGTCAAGTTCTCTTTCTCAAGTACCTCTTCCATAATGTGCCTGGCAAATTCACCGGCTTCATTGAAGTCCTTAACCTTGCTGGATATATCAAGATAGGCTTCATCTATACCGCCTTGTTCGAACTTGCCAGCATGGCTCTTAAGAATATCCATTATGGCACTGGATGCCGGAATATATAGGTCAAAGTGGGGCCGGAGGTAGATACAATTTGGGCATAATCTCCAGGCCCTGGATATTGGCATGGCAGATCGAATACCAAATTTCCTCGCCTCATAAGAGGCACTGCTAACTACTCCTCGGCCAGTTCCTCCTCTTGGATCGGCTCCGACCACTACAGGCCTTCCTTTTAGCTCAGGATGCTCTCTAATCTCTACAGAGGGATAGAAAGCATCTAAGTCAACGTGCAGGATAACTCGCATTTAGGCACTCTGGTTTAAACCATCACTTAGGGATATTGCGCTTGCGCTAGCATTTGAGAATTGATCCTACACCTGCAAGAATCACTTCAGTGCTGCAGGAATGTACTTTGACAGAATTTTATGCGCTAAATCTTTAGCAGAATTTGCTTGATCGGCGACAAGGCAAGGGATGATCAACATCGGGATTATCATTAAGATCAATACTGTAACAGCTATTGTTGTATTTAAGATCTCTCGGCAAGTTTTATGCTTTGGCCAGTTCAATGCGGCCAATATAATTATATAAGAACAAGCTCGACTATGTTCAATCTATAATAACAGAGAAAAAATTTAAATACATATGATTCATTTAAGTTATCACTAAAATCCAGAAATGATGTTGCCATAACATGAGGGTGAATATAAAGAAAGGGATGGATTATGAGAAGTTGCATGATATTGGGATTAGTTTTATTGGTTCTAGCTTTTCCTATTGCGGCAGAGCCAAAGAATGAAGAGGGATGGATCAATTACAGCGGCCATAACATGAGTTTTGAATATCCGGTCGAATGGAATCTAACAGAAAATCCGACCGGTGTAACTGTAGGAATCGAAAGAGCATTTGCTTTCGATATCTCAATGCACAAAGAAGGGTGCTACCCACTATCTCAGCACCCACAGCTCCTGAGTTTATTGATTTTAATGCACAGTAAGGCAGTAGATGGAACTCCCGACGGCAGTCCAGCAGCTCAGTACAGCGAAAATGAAATAGGCCCATATTCGATGGCAATACAGAACTATAAAAATCCTGCACAATCACTCAAATGTGAAATTCAGGGATATGCTAAAAGAAATATAACCGTATTCTTCACCGAAACCTTGTGGAAACCACAGGATACTAACGCGAGTGAGATAAATCCAAAAATAGATAGATTGAAGGAATCCTTGATAGTGACTCTGCCAGATAATGCAAACATATCGTCTGTTCAAGCTTAATCTCCTCACTTTAAAGAGGAGAGAGTGAATGAATGAGGTGCGAGGTATGAGAGACCCTCGTACCCATTATAAGCTATCTCAAGAAGGAGGAAAATGGAGGTTGCGCGAGTTTTCTCATTTTCATGCGAAGCCGCGAAACACAATGATTTCTGTATTCATCAATACAACATAGGCAGACTATCCGGTCTCATCAGGTATTAAAAATCAGCATCCAGAAGATTCAGTGATGCCCTCAATTCCGCAATGCTCATCTGCCCTGGAGCCACAGCCTGGGAGACATATCCATAGGTTAATACTGAGCCGTAGATGGGCGCAACTGCCCTCAAATGGCGACCGACCTTGCCCATGGCGATCATGCAGAGCGGCATTTCGGCATCAAGAAGAAAGTCCAAAATCAGAAGATTATCTTTCAGGCTTGATGGAGTCACAGCGATCTTTGCAATCTTCGCTCCAGTTTGCTTCATCTCCCTCATTATCGCATTAAGCTCTTCTCGTGAGGGCATGCCGATGAAGTCATGATAAGAGATGATGGCGGGCTTATCAATCATCTTCAAAATATCATTTCTCATCGGAGCCTTAAGCTCAACATCTATCCAATCGGCATAGGCTGCAGCCTCTGATAGAATGCGAATGCGCTTCTGTTCACTGCCGCCAAACTGCCCGCCCTCTGATTTCATGCGGTTGGTGACGATGATTGGCTTCTCTGTGGCGCTCCGGACTATCTTCAGGGTCTCGAGCGGCATATCGATAAGATCGAGCCTGACCTCAATCATATCGGCATCCCCACAAACCAAGATATCGCGGGCGGCGTCCTTTCCCAGGGCTGCGACTATGCGAGGCTTCAGCTGCATATCACTATCGATATTGCCAATATTATCACTTCTCAATGATACTCTCCTCTATGCTCATGCCGAAGTGCCTTGCTCCGCTTTCAAGATATATGAGAACCTCGTCGCCGGCCTTCAGATCCGCAACTGATTTGGGCTTGCCGTCTGCCCCAACGAGCTTTATTGTCTCTGCATTCTGAAGAAGAGTGCTTATCCTCTCGCCGTTCGCCTCAGCCTCCACGAGTATCAGCGGTCTCCTCTCTATCTTTGCCCTGCCTACGATCGCCGTACTTGCTTCGCCATCTTTGCTTACAATCGTGACTTCATCTCCTGCTTTCAGCTCAGATAGATAGCGAGTCTTATCGCCGACCTTGATGTACGCATGGACCGCTCCTGCATTTACCCTGAAGGGTCTCGCGGCCACGTAAGGGCTGTCCTCGGATTCACTATGGACAAGGAAGAAGCCCTTTGCCTGAGAGCCGATAAGCATACCCTCTCCGAAATGCATCATAGTGGCAGTATCAACGCAAACTCTGTCGCCCATGCCAACTGGCTTGACATTTGTTACCCGCGCAGAAATGAGCTTCAAGCGCTCTTTTCCAGACTGCTCGGCCACCAACTGAACCTTCTTTATTTCCGATAGATCCGATGTGACAAGAAGCACCCCGGCAGAGCCCTTCTCAAGAGTGCCCAACGCGAGCTTTGCCTCTTCGGCAGTCTTCACGCCGCTGATGATCTTAACCCGCGAGCCCTGAAGGCCAGCTATCATGTTCTCCAGAGGGATGACCTTCCAGTCCGTTCCAATTACTATCAGATAATCGACATGCTTGCCCAGCTCGACTGCAAACTGCTCATATCTTTTGTCAGCTATGACTACATATCCTGCCTTCTGTCCCTCAATGGTCTTTGCAAGAGCAATGTCCATTGAGCTGCTGAAGTTCTGGGGCAGAGGCATTGAGCCGTCGCCCTCACCGTTTTTGCCTATGATCAGAATATCCTCAAATCCGCGCTCTGTGCCGAAGCATGCAACATTGATGTTCCCCAGCTCTTTTACACTGGAGGTATACTCAGGAGCGACTATGACACAGTCGAACCCGGATTCAAGAGCGGTGGTAATCCTGGGCTTTATCTCCTCCCAGGAGCCCTCGGAGGCAAGCAGCCACTTCTCCTTCATGCTCAGAAAAAGAATGTACACTTACAAAACCTTTTTGCCGCTGCTAATAATTTTATACCATTAAAGCGCAATATGCTATATGGACCGCCGGTTGTTCTACAGCCCAGTAGGCTTGCTCTTCATGCTGATTATGGCATTTCTGCTAATTGTTGTCGTGGCTTTTCTATTCCTGGATCTGGCAAGGACGGCCTTCACCAGAATAGGCTTCTCCTGGGAACATGCTCTTCTTGTGCTGGTGGCTTCACTGGTGGGAAGCGGGATCAATATACCAGTCGCGAACCTGAAATCAACAGAACCAGTAGCCCAGGACGCATATGTCAGCGTCTTCGGCGTGACCTACAGGATACCTGTCGTTGAAGATACGGCGAGATATACAGTCCTTGCAATCAACTTCGGCGGGGCTATAATACCCGTTCTGATATCACTCGGACTTCTTTATGAGTTCCCGGCATCACTGTCTTATGCGATTGCCTGTGTTGTAGTTGTGACAATAGTGATGAATCGAGTTGCGCGGCCTATCAAGGGGCTTGGCATAGTTACTCCTGCCCTGCTTCCGCCTCTTATAGCGGCTCTGGCTGCACTTGCCATGACCTACATTTTCAACTCACCTGAGCAGTACGTCTTCATATTGGCTTATGTGGGCGGAACTCTTGGCACTCTGATAGGTGCAGATATCATGAACCTGAATAAGATCCGTGATCTAGGAGCGCCCGTTGCAAGCATCGGCGGTGCAGGAACCTTCGACGGCGTCTTCCTGAGCGGCTTGATCGCGGTGCTGCTTGTGTGATATAAGTCATAAAAATAACGTATATAATAAAAAACAATAAAAATAGAATAATAACACAAAAGCTTTAAGACCGCAGCTGCGTGGGAAGTGCTTATGAGCTTCAGGAGTTTCCTGGACGATCTACAAAAGGCTGACCTGCTGAAGGAGGTTCATGAGCCGGTATCACCCATCCTTGAAGTGGCATCTCGGGCATGGGGCAAAGGGCCAATCCTCTTTCATAACGCAGATGGGCATAAGTGCAGCCTGAACGTGCTTGGCACAAGAGAGCTTCTTGCACGAGCATTGGGCACTCACGCCAGGAATCTGGTCCACCATCTGGCAGATAAAAACTATAACGGCACAGTTAAGGAGGTTGATTCTTCATACTTCCATGAGGTCGCCTCCAGGCCGGATCTCACACATCTGCCGATTCTGACGCATTTCGCGGGGGACGGCGGGCCATACATCACATCGGCAGTTGTAGTTTCTCAATACGAAGGCCATCTGAACGCCTGCGTTCATAGGCTGATGGTTCTCGGAAAGGACAGGCTTGCTGCAAGGCTTGTTCCCGGCAGACATACTCACCAGCTCTACGAGAAGGCCATCGCAAATGGAGATAAGTTGCCTGTCGCTATTGCAATCGGCGTAGATCCTGTCATTATCTTTGCAGCCGGAACCCGCGTTCCTTCAGATCTGGAGTTCCAATACGCAAGTGCTCTTCGGGGAAAGCCCGTAGAGTTGTTCCGCCTTGAGAACGGGGTGCCGGTGCCGCATGCAGAGATTGTCCTTGAAGGCTATATTACGGGAGAGCGTACGAGCGAAGGACCTTTTGTGGATATAACAGGCACTCATGACCTTGTCAGGCAGGAGCCTGTGATCCAGCTGACAAAGATGTTTGCACGCGAGGACTTCATATATCAGGGACTGCTACCTGCTGGCGGCGAGCATAAGATGCTGATGGGAGTCCCCTACGAGCCATTGATCTTCAAAGAGGTCTCCAAGGTTGCCAGGGTCAGGGATGTTATACTGACTGAGGGCGGATGCACCTATTTCCATGCAGTAGTTCAGATTGAAAAGGAGACTGAAGCCGATGCAAGGCGAGCTATTGAAGCGGCATTTAAGGCACATAAATCGCTGAAGCACGTGGTCATAGTGGACTCTGATATAGACATCTACGATCCAAATGATATCGAGTATGCGATAGCTACACGCATGCGTGGCGATGAGGATGTGGTCATGTATACAAAGGTCCGCGGCAGCACCCTTGATCCGAGGAGCATCGACGGCATGACCACAAAAGTTGGAGTAGATGCTACAATACGTCTGGATAAGCCAAGGAAATTCCGTAGAGTAGTCCCAAAAGGCACGGGCAGAAGTCCGCCGAAAGCTAGATCAACCCGTGCATCTTAAAATATCCGAGGGCGTTGTCATGGAAGAGCAGAGCAAATGCGAGACCAGCATAAACAGCAATGCAACTTTGAATATCTCGAGGCGTGACCTGGTCAAGCTGTTTGATAGGATAAGCTACTTGGGCGATGGACTGCACAGCATTGAGAATGATCCGGCAACACTAGCGGCAAGGCTCCCGGAGATGACGATGGAGATTGACAGGCTGAGAAATCTTTTTGATGCTCTTTTCGGCGAACAGATCAAGGGAGTTGTCGGTGCGGAGCAGGTCAGGGCTGAACTCTCGGAAGAGCGGAGGCTTGTGTGTCCAACACCCGGCCAGGTAAGACTTGCCATGAGCGAGCCCACTAGGGTGCAAATGCGCTCGATTATGGATGCTATCAGGCAGATCTCCAGGGAGATACAGGGGTCAGCACCGAAGGAGGAGGTTTGGGCAAGGGTCCGGGAAAATGACATAACAAGGGAGAGTTTTGAAGAGATTCTAATATGGCTGCGCAGATCCGGTGCTCTGATTGAGAGCGAAGGCACCCTAAAGCTTATCTGATTCTACTCTTGGGCCTAATCTTTCTATAATGGTTCGTTGTTATGCTTGCGCTCAGATCTCCAGGTAGATGCGGATGCTATAGACTGTGGCTATTCCCAGGGCCATGGATAAGGCGAGCGCAGCCAGCACGAATGCAAAATCGCTCATTTTTACCACCATCTCGGCTAGTTCCTATAATCATTTGTTTATCTTCATCAGTTGATCTATCTTTCCCCTTGTAAAGTTTACGTTATCTATATGTTTGAAATAATTATAGTAGATAAAAGTTTTCCAAATGGTATCTTTATCATCGATCCTGTCAGTGAAACACAATAGCTTTGGATTAAGTGAAGTCACGAAGGCAATATATAGTATTATGCCAAATATGAAACCAAAGATCGGTAGGAGTAGTTCGATTGAAGACCATCTTGAGTGTAAATCATTGGGTAAAAACACTATAATCGAGAGCATTACAAAGAATTTATGGCTAATGTGTAAGACGTGGTCATCTCTATCACCTATATCTCTGCGAATCAAAGCAGAACTATCTTGCTATAGACGAGTATCAACTCTGGATTGTATGTCTCAGCTAACTCTAATCTACTATTTTCTTATAGTGTAAGATAAAATTTATCAGTATTTAACGTAAGAAGGCTAAATAAAACTGTGATTAATAAAATAATTAGCAATAATTAATATGAGCTTTGATAGCTCTACATTGCGCGATTCTATTTGAGCATAAAGGATATTTCTTTTAGTGGTACGATTGCTTAATTCTCCAATAATTTTGGAAATTTACTAAATGCTGACAAAATTGCTAAATATGAGCAAAGTTGCCACTATTATATTAAACGACGATGCAATATATCGAAAACTTCATATATTGCCGAATCTTTATTAAAAATTGGTGGTGAATGAATGGTGATGGAATTAGCATTCATGCATCGGCTAGTTCTGCAAGTATCGATCGTAATCGATACTATAAGCGCTAAACCTGGCGGCAATATAGCCAATTCCAGGCATACACAACAAAGGTTGTGAGTATATTGGCCTTACTATCTACATTGCCTCATATTACTGAATCACAATCTTCTGCATCTGCAACTGATAATGCTATCGTAAGGAAGCTAATTCAGGAACTTCAGAACCTTAAAGCAGAGAGACAGCAGTTACTTGCAAAAATTAAATCCCTTGAGAGCCTTCAAGAGCTTAACAACGGCTATGTACTCTCCAAAGAGGATATTATGGAAGCCTTTAATGAGCAAACGAATATGCCACTTGGGCTTCCTGCTAAGATATCTGAACTCGGCCAAGAGGTCAACCTTCTAAAGCGGAAAATAAACGCCATAGAGAAGAAGAAATTGAAGTCCTATGGGAAGACAACGGTGCATAGGATTGAGAAGCTTAAAGAACTTCTGAAGGGCTATGGCGGATCACAGGCATTCAAACAGCTTCAAAGCGATATGGGGCTCAGCCCATCACAATTCACGCGTCTCGTGAACTGCCTTGATGAGCGAATCTTCGAGGTTAAACGATGTCCTGGCGCGCAGAGGGGAGAGAAAATGTTGATACTCAAGTGATGGGTTAACGACCTTCGAGCAATTGTTGAGTTTTGACGTGACATGTGAAAACTCATGGCAAAGAAATGTCTAATGGGCATTTATTTTACTTTTAAGGCTTTATTACTATTTTGATTCAAATGGGATTTTATATGAGGTTTACATTTCACATATTAAATGTAAAAACGATATTAATTGACGAAATTTTGTCTTAAAAGTCGTATTTATCTAATTAGACCGCTTTTACATTTTATGTAAAAACTTAAATTTATATAGGAGTGCGACAATAGGATAGTTTGGCGGGGGTTAAACCCCGACTAAAAAGAATGGAGTGTAGAAGAAAATGGAAGTAATCGGAACAACAAGGATAGGAAAGGCAGGAGCAAATAGTCCATTGAGCTGTTGCATAGAAGGATGTGATAGCCAGTGTGGTGGCCCAGGACCGACAAACGTTAGCTACAATCAATCATACCCGAATTACCACTATGTTAACGACTATTCACTGTAAGCGTAGAATAATGTGAGGATAGCAACCTCAGTGCATTCTTAGATGTTACTATTCTCACATTTTTCGATATTTATGAAATTTGCTATCACTATGAAAGTATAAAAATCAATTCATACGCGAATTAAAAACTAAAATTTATGAATATTAATTTCAAAAAGGACGTTGGTAAAAATGTTAGAGTTCAATACTCCAACAGGAAATATGTACGCTTGGGATAACAAAATAGGCTTATTTATTCCAATGACTCCCGTCATGAAAGCGGTAATGGAGGAAGTATCAAGCCAAAGCAGCATATCTAAGGATGAACTCGTCACGAACTTGAGGGATAGTTTTAATGAGGGAGATATTATATTCTGTTATAGTTGGATAAGAAAGTGGACTAAACTTATGCCTCAAAGTTCTAACTCTCTAATTCCTCAAGAACTCTGTACATTAGATATAAAAGGCCATTTATTAAAGCGTGGCCTCGTACAATTAACGTTATGTGTTACAGAGGATTGTAATTTTAGGTGCAAATACTGCGTTTATTCTGATTACTACGAGTATGAGCGTAGCTATTCTAATAGGTACATGAATTTTGTTATTGCAAAAAAAGCGATCGATTATTATTTCTCGTTGCTAAAAGAAGGGAAAAAATACAATCCTTTAAGAAAGCCTGCAGTTGGTTTTTATGGAGGAGAACCCTTATTAAACTTCAAATTAATAAAGGAATGTGTAAACTATATACAAGAAAATTATGGCAGTAATATTTATTACCTAATTACGACGAATGGCAGTCTACTGGATGAAGAAAGATCAAATTGGCTAATGGATAACGATTTTGTTATATCTGTTAGTTTGGATGGCCCTGAACAAGAGCATAACAGGCTCAGAGTTTATGGAACTGGAAAAGGAACTTTCAAGGATGTTATGAAAAATGTTGGCCGACTAATGGAATCCGGATATAAAAAAATTAACTGTCAACCTGTTTATGATTGGAAAAGCGATATTTTTAGTCAAGAAGAGTTTTTTTATGGAAAGCATATCCCTCCCGTGATACGTGCTTCTTTAGTTAGTCGTAGTGAAGGGTGCAGATATTATGAACAGTTCAATAGGGAAGATTATCTTGACTACTTAGCAAAATTAGAACGGGCCACAGCCTACTATTTCGAAAATATCGAGCATTGCAGACAAAAAGAAAAGCCTTCGTTTTTCGATAAAGTAATAGGAGAGAGATCTGGGCATGATCTTTTCGGATCTGGAGCGGTTCTTCTTCCCAATCCAATAATGCCGTTTACTAGAGCATGCATACCTGGAACTAAGCTCTTCGTAGATGTAACTGGGGAGTATTATGCTTGCGAAAAATTAAATAATGCATTCCCTATAGGAAACGTAGATACAGGCTTAAACTTTTCAGATATTAGCAAAATAATAGGCAATTATATTAGCCATATGGATAAGTGCCCTAGTTGTGAAATAAGTCGAAATTGTATCAATTGCTATCAGGTATTTACTACAGATAAAAAATTTTTATGTTCTTCAGAAGTTTGTAAAAATATGGAATCTCTTAAAAGAAAATCTTTTGCTAAAATATTAGCATTAGCTGAATTAAGACCTGAATTTATAGAAAAATCGTATTCTAAACACAAAAATATAAAAAAATATTATGGGTGAAAACATGTATTTCAGGCTAAATCCGGAATGTTATCTAATTCGAGGAGAAAAGCTGGGAGCGATATACGATTTAATAGATATGAAAATGTATAGTTTAAATCAACAAGAAACCGAGATCATAACATCTTGTGAAAAAAATAAGCCTGCTATAGGAGATGAAACATTCCTCTATACGCTTAAGCAGCTTTGCTTGGGCAATTTTTACAATAGTATAGTATACATAAATAAATTGAGAATCACTTCTACTCTTGAACCGACCGATCCTTTGGCCAATATTCCGCCACAAATTCACAGAGCCTTTCTTGAAATAAATAACTCCTGTAATAGGGATTGTTGGTTCTGTGGCTATTATGGGATAAAAAGAAGTTTAGGGTGTATGGGATGTAATAAATGGAAAGGAGATGGGACGGAATTAAGTATAAAAAGATGGAAAGAGTTAATTGACGAACTAAAGTATCTAGATTGCAAAAATCTTTTTATAACAGGCGGAGATTTGACTTTAGTTTGGGATAAAACAATAGATATTTTAAATTATGCAAAGGAGATGTTCGGTAATATCTATGTAATACTTCATCAAAAGAGCATGTTGCCAGATAAAATAAACGATTTAGGCGATAAAATTAAAGTGATTATTCAAACTGAGGATCTAAGAAATTTATATTTCAAAGATTCAATTTGTCTTTTGGTCGTAAAGCCCACGGACTGGGAAAATGCAATTAAAATAAAGAATAAAAATACAATGAATGATTTTGTTGTCAACAATGACAACCGCATACCCGTGGATCATATAATAGTGTCCAGAAAGAAAATATCGCCAGTGAATACATATGATTTTTTAAACAATGTAGAGTATCATCCTTGTCTTGGCAATACGCTAGCAATATGTAATAACGGAAACGTCACACCATGCACTATGATGCGAAACCATATTTTTGGTAATGTTAGGGCTAAGACGCTCGGTACTGTTTTGGAATCAGGATGGGAAGAAATAATAAAATTTTGGAAATTGAATCTTGATAAAATAGAAAAATGTACGAGTTGCGAATTCAGATATTCTTGCACCGATTGCAGAGCACTAGAAGAACGTTTAACCGGAAAATTAGATGGTAAAATTCTATGCAGCTATAATCCCAAAGAAGGAGCGTGGTCGTGATGGGTAGTTATAGATATTTTTTTAAGAAATTCATAAGGCCGTATATTCCTACTATGGCATTTCTTATCGCCTTGGAATTTATAAGTATGTTTTTCTCTTTTGTCACGCCGCTATTGGCTAAATCTCTGATAGATGACGTCTTTATAGGAGGAAAGACTGAATTAATTAACTATGTTATTTTGGGAACAGTCGGAACATATATAATTTCATCTTTTTCGTCTTTTCTCTCTAGTTATAAACAAGGGGAATTGGAATTAATCATCTTTAATAACGTAACCAAAGAAACATTCAATGCAATCCAGCTAGCGCCTATAAAAAGAAGCCAAGAGAGGAAGGTGGGGGATCTACTTAGTCGTATCATAGCCAATACAAGGTCTGCTATAGTGATATTTACTCAGATCATCCCACAAATTTTTGTCGGTTTGGCACGTATGATTATTCCCTTTACCATAATGCTTTTTTATAATTGGCATCTTACTCTTATTGTAACAATCCCCGCTCTTCTTTTTCTTCTTCCGATGTCTATTTTTGGAGGGCGATTGGAGAAAATGCAAAAAACATCTTTAGAAAAGACCGCGTTAATATATTCATTTTTAAAAGAAAATCTCTCTATTACACCCTTGATAAAAGCCTTTGGCCTTGAGACTTGGGCTCAAGATAAATTTGATGAACAGATCAAGAATTATTATGATGCTTCTATAGATTATACAAAAAATAATTCAATGGGTATCTCTGCGAACGTTCTAGCGTACGGAGTACCGATGGTTCTTCTCATCATTTTCGGCGCTCCAATGGTAATTCAAGGTTCCTTGACCATAGGCACGTTTACCCTCTTTACCAGCAATGTCGCTCTCATTTTTGGCCCGATCTCACAATTTGCCTTTCTATGGTCATATTATAAAACTTCATCACCCGCTTTCGATAGGGTTAATGAAATACTTCGACTAGAACGAGATGGAGAGGGCAATGAAAGGCTAGTGATAAAGGATGGAGTTATTAAGTTCGAGGATGCTTGGTTTTCTTACGATAATAGACCAATCCTTCAGGGATTCAATTCAACATTTAAAAAAGGCTTAAACTATGTGGTAGGGGATAATGGATCAGGAAAGTCCACCATCCTTAAATTGTTATGTTCCCTTTATTCGTTGGATTGCGGACAAATTAAAATTGATGAGCAAGATATCTCCAAGATAAGAAGAGCCGATTTACAGAAAAATATCTCGATGATATTTTCGGACCCATATTTGTTTGATGGTTCTATTTATGAGAACATTTGTATAGGGAACCTCTCAGCGTCCAAAGAAGATATTATTAGTGCTGCAAAGCAAGTTAGAGTACATGAGTTTATAATGAGCTTACCTAGGGGATATGAGATGCAAGTTGGAGAGAGCGGATTGAAGTTATCTAGTGGAGAAAAACAAAAAATTGCATTGGCGAGGGCTGTTCTGAAGAATTCTCCTATAATTCTTCTGGATGAAGTAACCAAGTCTGTGGATATGGAATCACGAAGATCGATCAATGAAGTTATCAAGAGCTTAAAGAATGAAAAAACGATAATAATTATTACCCATAATATAAATGAAATTGAAAAAGAAGGCAATATAGTCTATTTAGGGCAAGGAAATCAGCAAAAAGATTGTACCTACCGTTCCGTTGAAGCGCCTTTACCAAAGGTGGAGTTTCATGAAGACCATCGAATGTTTAAAAACTCACTAAATTCGAGTAGTGAATGACATTTTTGGTTGCCTGGAGTTGAAAGCAAAATATGGTTATTGCTTGCAGGTTTTAAAGAATTGTTCGACATAAATGGAATCGCCGCAAGATTTATATACGTTAATTGTCGTATTTAGACAAGTGCTATAGGAAAAATCGGTAAGAAAGTGTCATGGGGTGAATCATGGATGAAATGGGATACAATAATAGCTAAACCCTCTCTTAATTTAATAGCTCTATGTATATTATGCATCTCTGTTACGGCACAGGAAAATACTACAAATTACTGGTTAAATGAAGGCCAGAGTTTAATGGCTAATGGATCTTTTGAGCAAGCCTATCAGGCATACGACAAAGCTATTCAAATAGATCCTGAGAGTGCCAATGCATGGTGTGGCAAGGGCTTTGCTCTGTTTGAGCTACGAAAGTATGAAGAAGCCATTAAGGCTTATGGTAAGGCTTTGGAAATAGATCCCAAGAACGTCGATGCTTGGTCTGGCAGAGGCACTACACTCGGTCAGATTGGCAGGTACGCTGAGTCATTGGAGGCTTATGACAAGGCTATTGAGAACATTGGGAATTTACCAGTTACAACTAATCAATCTAAAAAGTTATCAAGCTTCTGGGTTCTAAAGGGATTTGTATTTGATCTAACAAAAAGAACTGATGAGGCCCTTATTGCTTTTACTAAAGCCGCTGAGATAGATCCTCAAAACGTCGATGCGTGGGTCGCAAAATATAAGATCCTTACCGAGCTAGGCAAGCATGATGAAGCAGATGAGGCCTTAGCCAAGGCTAGAGATCTAGGATATCCAAAGTAAACCTAGCATCTTTGGAGTGCAGGAATTCGCTATCCCTATTCCCTTTTTATGGTTCTCTTCACTTTTTTTTGTGGGTAGATCTGGGTGCCTTGGGCCTAGTGGCCAGATTATTGATCTTTGAGAGATCACATCTTAGGGTCATATATCGCTATCGGTCGCATCTAGGTTAGGCTTCTGGCAAGCCAGAGAACTATTACGGTCGCAGATCGATATCTTGAAGTTACCCACGGGAAAATAGCGAAGAGTCTTTTTTATTTAGGACAAGAAAACCAACAAAAAGATATTGGCCGATATTCTATTAAATTGCCCTTGTCAAGACCGTATTTTCATGAAAAACATAGGATCTTTATCTATTTGTTTAATAAGAGAGCCTATTCATGGTAACATACCGTAAACTTCATATTCGTTATTTGCCGTAATTCATTAAACGCTATAAGCAAAAGCATCAAATGGAAGTGAAGATGGTCGAAAATGGTTTGTCAATGTAAATCAATTACAGCAACGCTATCGGCATATGTCGTTATCATAGTGGTCTCATCGATGTGAAACATTTTGTACAAAGTGGTGAAATAATGAAGAGAAAGAAAATATCAGGTGTATCGAGAAAAATAGCAGGAGCAAAGGTTATGCTTGCTCTAATGATTCTGACCATACTGTGCAATTATGCTACGGCTCAGGGGAACACTGCCGATGGCTGGTTCAAAAAGGGCACTGAGCTTTTTGAGAAACACTCCTGGGAAGAGTCCACATTAGCCATGGATAAAGTCGTACAAATAGATCCCGGGAACTTCAGTGCCTGGCTGAGCATTGCCGAGACCTTTGGAATCTTAGGAAATGGGAGCGAGTCCTCAATGGCTTACGAAAAGGCCCTGAGCATTATCGATGAGAGTCTGTTGGAAAATTCACAGGATGCTAAGGCCTGGCAGGCCAAAAGCGATGCTCTAATTGGCTTGGGGAGGCAGAAAGAGGCGTTTTCTGCTCAGGAGGAGGCTCTAGAAATCCTGAACCAGAGCATCAAGACGAATCCAAAAGACGGTGAGAACTGGTGGTCCAGAGCTAAAATATTCGCCAGCATGGGCCAAAGCGATGAAGCCTTACAGGCATATGAAAAGATCATCGAGCTGAACTATACGCCTAGACTGGCAGATGCCCTATTAGCCAAGAGCTTTGCCCTCGCTGTAAAAGGTGAATACGATGAATTCCTGGAAGCATTCAATAGAGGCATAGAGCTGATACCAGCCAGCGATACTGTAAAGCTTGCTCAAGCATGGAATGATGCGGGCTTTGCCTTTTATGAGCTAGATCGGGGAGAGAAGGCCCTGGAGGCTTTCAGCAAGGTTACTGAGCTGAACCCAAAGGACAAATTGGCCTGGCGGATGAAAGCCGATATGGCCTCTCAGCTGGGCAGATACAACGAGTCCATTGAGGCTTACGATCATGCCCTACAGGTCGATCCTGGATGGCCAGAAGGCTGGTATAAAAAGGGAAGAGCATTAGACCAGTATGAGCAACCACGAAGAGGCCTTGAAGGCCTTCGAGAAAGCCGCGGAGACCTCCGAGAATGCTATCCAGAAGGATGCCAATGATACCGAGAACTGGGTTATTAAAGGCTATGCCCTGATCAAGCTCGGCAGGTACAATGAGGCAGATGAAGCCCTAGACAGAGCGCTAGAGATCGCTCCGCCTAATATCCGTGTATCCTCCTCTGAAGCCTGGAACGGCAAGGGCGATGTCTTACTGGCACAGGGCAAGAATGAGGAGGCTCTGGCAGCATACAACAGGTCCCTTGAGTTCAATCCTGCATTCAGCCTTGCCTGGCATGGCAGGGGACTAGCACAGAAGGCGCTGGGCATGGTCTTCGATGCAGATCAATCGATTTACGTGGCCAAGAAGCTAGAATACAAGGATTAAAACCTTAATGCCTTTGAAGCGGCGGATCTCTTTATCTTTCGCTCCTTTTTATAGTTAGGGATTGATAAGGCACTAATTCTGATGGCTTATAGTCGCACATCTTGTCATTATCATTAATACAGTTCATACTCGTGATAAAGCCCTTCGGATAGATATCGAAAATGCTCACGCATAGTACTACAAGGGAGAAGCTCAAATGCTTTCAGGCAAATGGGACGATGCAAATAAAATCTTTGAAAACGTCCATTAAACAAGCTGATATTGATAATCTGCCGATATATCATATGAGCCGTAAGGCTTAAATTCGTTAAACGTCGTACTATCGGCAACTGTCATAAATCGTTACGGCAGGGTGTGAGGAGAGGCGGTTCAGTGAGAAAAAATAGACATTGGATAGCTGTGCAGATCGATAATAAATTGTTAAGATCTTTTTTTATTCTATCACTAATAGAGCTAATAATATTACCTTCAGGCGCCATAGAAAGCGGTAACCCTGCGCTATACAATGCGTATAAAGGCCTTGAAAGATTTGAAGTCAATGATGCTTGGAACATAGGCTATACTGGCAAAGGAGTAACAGTAGCTGTTATAGATAGCGGCATAGACTTCGCTACTCCTGATCTCATGGGCACTCAGGCGCGCGTTTTGAATAAAAGCTCTCATTACTACGACTGGCCCATTGTAATCGACTTGGATTCTCTTTTCCTCTATCAGCAAAGCTTAAAGAATCTCGTTGCCCAAAGTCATTATGCAAATACTACCTCTACAAATGTGACGGGCTATCAGGTAACAGGAACCAGTAAGAGCGGAATTTACCATATTGGAGATCATCCCGATCAGCACCTTGCTCAGTTTTATGGCCATCCTGTGAAGGTCCTAGTGGTCGATGAGAGAATCTCTGGCGTTTATGATACAGTATACGTGGATTTGAACGATAATCATGATTTCAGGGATGATAAGCCTTGCCGAAAGGGCGATGAGATTTCCTACTGGGATAGAGATAATGATGGCTATCCAGATGAATCCGGTGGCATGATCTACTTCATAGCGGATGGCAAGACGCCTCTGCCTTTCTCAAGGATGCTCTATGGAGAGAATTCAAAAATACCGAAGAATGGAGAGTTGGTTGCATTCCATTTCGATGATGGTAGTCATGGCACAATGTGCGCCTCAATAATAGCTGCCCAGGGGAAAAATGTTAAGGGTATTGCCCCTGATGCCAGGATGCTACCGGTTCAAAATTCGATAGAAAATGATATGATACTCTGTCTCCTTGCATCGATCGGTTACGATGGAGTTCCAAATACTGGAGACGAAGCGGACATAATAAGCCGAAGTGGAGGTTTTTCGTACCTCTTTAACAAAGGTGCTGACGAAGGCTCGGCCTTTTTAGAATATCTGACTACCAATGTCTCACCAGCCACAACCATCGTGTATGCAAATGGAAACGATGGATCTGGATACGGCACCGTTCAGTCTCCCTCGAGTGAACATGTGATCAATGCAGGCGCAACCTATGATCTGTGGTGGAATAACTCTTCATATAGAGGAAATGTGATTGGCTTCTCCTCTCGCGGCCCGAACGCTCTTGGGCAGATAAAACCGAACGTGTTAGCCACCGGCTATCTTGCACCTAGGGTTTTGCCTTTGTGGAATACTCATAGCGGCAAGGCTGCATGGGATGATATGGGCGGTGGGACCAGCGGTGCAACGCCACACGTGGCCGCAGTTGTGGCTCTTATCTATCAGGCCTACAAAGAGAAACATGGAACGTTTCCGACCTCTGAGAAAGCCAGGGATATCCTCATGTCCTCAGCCACAGACATAGATGAAGAGGTCTTCGCTCAGGGTTCCGGCATAATAAATGCCAAAAGGGCGGTGGAAATTGCATCTGGTAAAAATGGAGTTTTAGTTGAACCTGCGTTGCTCGTTACATCGCCTGTTGAGGCCGGATCGAACTTGAAGTTCAATTTCACTATATCAAATTATTCTGGCAAGCCGATAGATCTAAAACCTCAAATATTAGTAAAAGATAAAACGAAGAATTTAACCCTGAAATCAGGGAACGAGAGCATTTTCTTCACCATTCCCAGCGATATGCTGAGATGCGATCTGTTAAAGGTCTCGTCCTATTATCCAAGAGATACCAGGAGCACGAAGCTGGATAAATATGAAGGGTATGATCTTTACCTCTACAACTGGAAAGATAGAAATAGCGATGGAAAGGCACAGGATGATGAGCTTGAGGCCATAGCCGCACCTCCTGGTGATATGGGCCTTGGGTTTACCTCTGAGGCAAGAATGCACAACCCTTCAGAAAGGATGGATGAGGGAATCATGGCTGGCCTGAAAAGAAGAGGTGAAATCAAGAGCAAAGAGATACAAGTAGTGATTGAGACATACAAATGGAAACCGTGGAACATGGGAATGAATATCGATGGCAATAATGTCCACGTTTCAATACCAGCGCCTAATACCACAGGGGTATATCAGGGAAAGATACTCTTAGAATATGGTAGTGAGCAACAATGTATCCCTGTATCTTTCTCGATCTATAGAAATGATGAAGTCAAAATAAACAACACCAATGAGATCTATGAAAATGCTAAGATCTACGGGAGGTTCGAGGCAGAACCTAAAAAATTCTGGGATTCAAGGTTCTATCCGATATATAATCTTGGTAACGATTTAGCAACAATCGATGTAGCTTGGGAAGACCCAAATACGGATATAGATATTTATCTCTATGGAGAGAATGTTTTCAACGCCTCAGAGCTCTGGAAATTCTCAACAACTACTCCCGTAAATCTGCCTCAATTGAGAGTTTTAAAAGAGAACGGGCATAGCATGAGGGTTTCGGGAATCAATGTTTTACCTTATGGTGATAGGGGGGTTGGCGGTAGCTACAGCAATTTTTACACATCCACTGAAGAAAATAGAGATGTAATTACCGGTGAGCTAACAGAAGGGCTGAACATTATTGTCCTGCATCAAGTGATCTCCGGAGGTAATAAGTACGGAGAGAATATAACCGTAAAGGTCAACGTCGTGCCTTTTAACTCCATGAATCTTAGAGCAGAAGCCGGAGATACAATAAGCTTTTCGCCGACTGGAATAGATGCCATAATTGGCTTTTCCAGAGCCGAAGAGGTCAAAGGCGAAGAGTTCAGCTTCAGCCCAAAGGCTTTCAAGGCAGATGAGGGGGATGTTATAGTTATCCGCTCCAACGATACCGAATATTCGCCACAGATATTCTTCGATTCAAACGAAAATGGAACGATGGATTGGGGAGCAGATATGTACTTCGGATCAAATGACAATAGTACGATGGATGAGCTAATATTTGCCGAAAAGAGATATGATGGTATCAATCCTTCTTACACCGATATAATACCAATCCATAAAAAAGGATCTTACTTCCTTTTCATCATGAATCCTTACGGCCGTCTCGAACTTTATCATATGAAGAACCGATATGAGAATAATTCCAGTGCACCAATGAAGATCAAAGTGCCTGAACAAGCAGGGGTCTATTTGGGGATTGCAGAAAAGGATGGAAACCTCAATCCTGTCCCTGTAAAACTAGTGGTGGAGGCCAGAGAACCTGTGTCTGTTTGTTTAGATGCCATGAACCGTACTGATCGGAATCTACCCTTCGAAGTTACGCTGAAGGTACAAGACAAATTTGGCAATTTAGTCAAGAATACAGCAACTGTTGCTGTAGAGTTCAACGGCGCTACGAAGAAGGTGGACCTTGTAAAAGGAATTGGATCGATCAACCTAACAGCGCCCGAGAAAACAGGGATATACAAGATAAAAGTACAGAGCCGATATGGAGTAACTGAAAAAGATATTGAAATCGCTGATAAAGCCCTTATTGAAACAGGTAATACCAGCATCAACAGCTCAGGGAGCGCAGAAGCAATATCTGAAGCTAAAGAAACTGCGCCATCAGATGAAAAGAAGGACTCGCACTCGCTTAAAAAGGTTCAGTCAGTATCGGTCCTTTCGGCCGATGGCAACATAAGCCTTACCTGGCAGGCTTCAGAGAAGGCTGATCATTATAATGTGTACCGCCTCAAAGATGGTACCCCTGAGAAGCTTGCCGAGGTAAAAAACCCTGAATATACCCTGAAAGGAGAACTCTGGAAGAGCTACACCTTCAGGATCTCTGCCGTGAACAGCGCAGGAAATGAAAGTGAAATGAGCGATCCTGTAGGGATTGTGGTTACTCCATAAAATTAACCATTCAAGGAGATTGCATTGAAGGAAGGGCCCGGGCCAACAGACAAACAGATCGAGGCAGGCCCTGAATTTAATTTTGGGAGGATGAACTATGAAACAGATTTTCATAATACTACTATCATTAATTTCCTTACTGATGACCTCATGTGCCGTTGAATCCGACTTCACGGATGAGCAGACAAATGAGAGCGTTCCGCTCATTCCACGATCGATATTATTCGACAATCCAGAGCAGGCTGTAATTGGCCTTAGCCCTGATGGATCGAAGATCAGCTACTGCGCCCCGGTAAACGGTGTACTCAACATCTGGGTGGGACCTGCCGATAACCCCAAAGCCGCAAAGCCTGTCACAAACGATACTCGCCGCGGCATAGAGATCTACAATTGGGCTTATACCAACGACCATATCCTTTACCTTCAGGACAAGAACGGTGATATGAACTGGCAGATCTACTGCCTTAACCTAAGCAGCAGGAAGATTAAGAACCTCACGCCGTTTGAGGGTACTCAGGCATGGATCAAAACTCTAAGCCCAAAATTCCCTGATGAGGTTATCATCGAGCTAAACAAACGTGATCCGAGATTCGCTGACATTTACAAATTAGACATCATCACAGGCAACTTGACCTTGATCCAGAAGAATGATGAAGGGTTCGTGAGATTCTACATCGATGATGATTACAGGGTCCGCTTTGGGATTAAAATAAATTCAGATGGCGAGAAAGAGATATTTGAGAAGACTGAAAAGGGGGACTGGAAACTCTTCTCGAAGATTGAAAAAGAAGATGATTTGACTACAGATATTATTGGATTTGATAAGACGGGAGAGATTATGTATATGTGGGATAGCCGTGGCCGCAATACTGCAGCTCTATACGCTGTGAATACCATCACTGGTGAGAAAACATTGATTGCTGATGATCCAAAGGCGGACTTAGTAGATTTTACAGGAGAGAATATTCTGATCCACCCCAAAGAGAAGACCATTCAGGCTGTAGCTACCAACTACGAACGAAAGCATTGGCGGATCATTGATCCCAGTATAGAAGGCGATATAAAGTATTTGAGTACTGTTGCTAAAGACGATTTCTCAGTAACAAGTCAAACACTTGACGGCGATGCCTGGATTGTGACTTATACTATGGATGATGGTCCAAGCATCATCTACTACTATGATCGCAATAAAAAAGAGGCCAGACTTTTATCCTCAGGGTCCAAGGAGCTTGAAGGCAGGCCATTTGCCAAAATGCATCCTGCAATTATCAAATCCCGCGATGGCCTGAATTTGGTCAGCTATTATACTTTGCCTATGAACAGCGATTCGAATGGCGATAGAATACCAGACAAACCCTTACCCATGATTCTCCTAGTCCATGGCGGTCCCGAGGAACGCGATATATGGGGCTTCAATCCTAAACATCAGTGGCTAGCCAACCGGGGCTATGCAGTTTTAAGTACCAATTTCCGGGGTTCGACTGGATTCGGCAAGAACTTTACCAACGCAGGCAACCTGGAATGGGGCAGAAAGATGCAGGACGACCTTATCGATGCTTTGAACTGGTCCATCCAAGAGGGCATAGCTGATCCTCAGAAGGTTGCCATTATGGGGGGAAGCTATGGAGGTTACGCTACCCTGGCAGGACTTACGTTTACACCAGAAACCTTTGCCTGCGGTGTGGATATGTATGGCCCATCGAATTTAATAACGCTTCTAGAGAATTTCCCGGCATGGATGGAGCCGTCTATGGGGCGTTTAGCTACGACCATAGGCGGCAATCTCAGTACCGAAAAAGGCCGGATATTGCTTGCCGAGCGTTCTCCTCTGAACTATGTAGATTGCATTCAAAGACCGCTGCTAGTAGAACAGGGGTCCAATGACCCTATAGTCAAGCGAAATGAGTCCGACCAAATTGTTCAGGCCATGCAAGAGAAGAACCTTTCTGTGATATACGTGCTATTTTCAGATGAAGGCCACTACATCGCCCGGCCTGAGAACAATATAGCCTTTTATGCTGTGGCAGAGGCATTCCTTTCTCAGCATCTGGGAGGAAGACTCGAGCCCATAGATGATGATCTTCAGGGATCGTCCATCACTATTCCTGTAGGCGCTAAGGAAATACACGGCCTTGAAGAAGCCCTATCCAAGAATTCTGTGAACAGCACTGGAAGGGAAGCGAAATGAGCGATCCTATGGGGATTATAGTTACTCACCAACATCGGATCAAAAATGAGTGGCCGTCCTGGAGCCTTCGAGGACTTACATCAACCATCTCCTGAGGTATAAATCCCCGTCGGCTTCGGGTACTTTTTCAGAGCTATACTCCCAACCCCATTATTTTTCTCCAAGACACGCTATAAAACGGTACCTTTATCATCGATCTTATCGGTGAAAATCTCCATGACTCTGGACGGCATGAAGGTTACAAGGGCAGTAATCGAAAGTTATACAGAGAGCTTACTAACGAATGCTGATGTTGATGCTATCCTGGTCGGAGCAGGGCCGGTGAATCTTATGATCGGACGGCTGGGCGAGTGATGCAGAGTATTAGAGGCGCTTCCGATATTGCTGAGTTTATACTCAAGAACTATTCTGGAAAAGTGGTAGAGGTAGGTGTAGGCTTCGTGGGCGATGTGGCATCTCGCCTGGGAGGTTTGAATGTAATCGCGACGGATACTATGAGTCACCGCCTGGATGATCTATATATAGTGATGGATGATATCTTCTCTCCGAAAAAGGAGATCTATGAGGATGCTAATCTTCTCTACTCCATCCGTCCTCCTCTGGAGGTCCAGATTGCAATGGGCGCCCTTGCCAAGGAGATTGGCGCAGATGTATTGATAAGGCCTTTAGGCGACGAAGTGGCAGATCTCCCGGGCTTCACAAGATCTCTTATAAACGTAGGCGAGGCCATGTTCTATGTTTTTAAGCCAGATCGTTAGCTCATTATTTAGGTCAAATCTTCTTTTGCTCAGACTATCTTTGAAAAACTATTAGATAAGTCGATAAATTTAAATATTACAAATAAAAGTTATTAATTCAGTAAGGGAGACTTCTGTTATGAGCTATAACTGGGCGGGGGATATGATCATTAGGGATACTGTAATGTGGAATAAGCGTGCTGTTCTAAACTATCCGAGCATTTACATTCCCACAGATATCAGAGAATGGTTCTCGGCACCTGATAACGAGGTGATAAGGCGATGCATTCAGGAGATCGGCCTGCCTGAAGCACGTGTCCCGGGCGCATTTGATCTTCGAGCATGGAGGATATGGAAATATGTTGCCGAATCGATCACTTATATAATCGATAAGGATGCCGAGGGCATTGATGACTTCTGGCAGTTTCCTGAAGAGACTCTCATGCTCAAGAAAGGGGACTGCGAAGATTCATCCTTCCTTCTAGCAACGCTGCTGCTAGCTAGCGGAATAAGCGATCATTGCGTCCGAGTGGCTCTGGGCAAGGTCGTATCCGCTGAGGGTGCATCAGGCCATGCATGGGTGGTATACCAGAATGAGAATGGGGTATGGTGCCTCCTTGAATCAACGCTCGATTCAGTTCCCACGAATTTTGTGCCTGCAGACCCATTGACCATGCCGGGCGGGAAGTATCAATATCAGCCTCAGTTCTGCCTCAATGAAGCCCATCTATGGTCTGTAGGGCCTGCGAAGATACAGATGGCAGATTATTTAAAGATGAGGGAACGAAAAATAAACTGCAGAATTGGGCTTTCATAGATTGTCCAGGCAGCCAGTTTGCTATTTGCCTGGTTGAAGATTTTTGAGCGTTTCTTCGATCCTTTTCCAATGAGAGCCCTGCCAGTAGAGCTTTCCGCAGCCCTTGCATATCCACTTCTCTTTTTCAGACGGCTCGACCTTGTGGAGAGGGCTGTTGCAGATTGTGCATCTCGATGGATTCAAATCAAGGGGGATGCCGAGCCTGGCCATCTCCCCAAGCTGCTCTTCAAGCTTGGCAGATCTTATGAGTATGCAGTTCACACCTGCACTGCTGCAGGAATCTGCCAGTCTTTTATCTCTGGTGATCAGAGTTCTATTCTCCTCCTTTGCCCTTTTAAGAAGCTCCTTATCGTCACCTCCATAGGGGTTCGCAACATCTTGCCCGAGCAGCCTCAGCCATCTTCCAAGGCGAAGGAGCATCTGATCGACTATGAATCTCATCCCAATCTCATCTATGATCCGCAACTATTTATCGATTGATCACGAGCAACAATATTATGAAGAAGGCGATGAGCAACGTCGATGTCGCCGCAATGGTCGATGAGCTCAAGGATAGAATACTGGGAGGCTCCGTCGGGAAAGCATACCAGCAATCTTCGGATACCATCTGGCTCACTGTCCAATCTCCGTCAGAGGGGCGCCTCGACCTTCTCCTTGAGGCAGGAAAAAGGGTTCATATAACTCATAAAGAGCGGCCAACAACCAAAACACCGCCTCAATTCCCTACGATGCTGCGAAGCCACTTATCGGGAGGAAGAATCGCAGACATAAAGCAGCATGATTTCGACAGGGTAATGGAGTTCGCTGTTGAGCGCGGAGGTGCAGTTGAGTATCTCATCGTCGAGCTGTTTCCGAAGGGCAGCATGGTTCTCCTCGACCCCTCCAGGAAAATACTGTCGATGCTTCTGAAGATGGTCTTTCGTGGAGTGAAGATGGCCGCAGGAGAGGAGTATATCTACCATCCGGGCCAGTTGGATCCGAGGGCCATATCCCAGAAAGTCCTTGCAGAAATGCTCGCCAGGTCGGATCGTGATCTCGTCAGGACTCTTGTCCACGGCCTGAACATGGGCGGAACTTATGGCGAGGAGGTCTGTCTCCGCGCCGGCACCGATAAGAACAAGCCTGCTGTAGATCTCACAATAGAGGAGATCGAAAGGATTCGACTGGCGCTCCAGGATGTATTTTCAGACAGCACTATCGAGCCGGTCATTGTTTTAAAGAACGATAAACCCTTTGACGTCCTTCCGAGGCCTCTCAAGATCTACGAAGGCTTCGCGCTGAAGCATTTCGCCAACTTCAGCGATGGCCTAGATGCCTTCTTTGTTGAGGAAAAGGAGGCGGCGCCCAAGCAGAGCCCGATCGATAGAAGGCTTGAGATTCAGCGCAAGGCTATAGAGGAGTTCGAGGAGAGTGAGAAGGAGCTGATCCAGAAGGGCGAGATTGTCTATCAGAGATATGGCGAGATAGAGCAGCTTCTTGCGGTCATAAAGGCTGCCAAAGATAAGGGATACACCTATAGGCAGATATGGGACAGGATCAGCGGCTCAGGTATGCCCCAGGCCAGAATATTGCGTTCGCTGGAACCTTCCGGCGAGATGAAAGTGGCTTTGGACGATACTGAGCTTGAGCTGGATGCAAACCTTCCTGTTCCCCAGAACGCCCAGAGATATTACAATAAAGCCAAAGAGATGTCCCGTAAGGCACAGGGTGCTCGGGCAGCGCTGGAGGCCACTTTGCAGCTTAAGGCAAGCAAAGCTGAGCCCAAAAAGACAAGGCGGGTTATCAGAAGGCGGAAGCCCAAATGGTATGAGCGGTTTAGATGGTTCTACTCATCAGACGGCTTCCTCGTAATTGGCGGAAGGGATGTGGATACGAATGAGGAGATCTATGCAAAGTACTTAGAGAAACGGGATCTTGCCCTTCATACGGATGCGCCCGGTGCACCTCTCACAGTCATAAAGACCGAAGGAGAAGAAGTTCCTGAGACGACCATTGCGGAGGCCGCACAATTCGCGGTCAGCTACTCATCCATCTGGAAAGCGGGCCTGGGTTCGGGTGACTGCTACCTCGTTAAAGGCGATCAAGTTACAAAGACGCCTCAGCCTGGCGAATTTTTAAAGAAAGGCGCCTTCGTGATCAGAGGCGAGCGCAGGTATTTCAGGGATGTGCCTTTAGCTATCGCTGTTGGAATCGCGGATGGTATACTCATCGGGGGTCCTGTATCTGCTGTGTCGCCAAAGGCAGATCTTTCTGTAGAGATAGAGCCTGGGGAGTTCAATGCTGATGATCTGGCCAAGAGGATCTATAGGATCTTCTCAGAGAAGATTGAGGATAGGGCATACCTGAAAGCCATTGCATCTGTGGATCAGATAGTCCAATTCCTTCCGCCTGGCGGGTCAAGGATAAATAGGACGATCTAAATACATTCTGGCTGTATGATCAAGCTTGAGGATATTAGGACTGCAGCTCAAGTCATTCAGAGCATAATCCTACGCACCCCTCTTGTATATTCTCCAACTATAAGCAGAATAAGCGAATGCGAAGTTTACCTAAAGCTCGAAAATCTCCAAAGAGGAGGCTCATTCAAGATTAGAGGAGCTGCCTACAAAATCAAATCGAATCTGAACGTTACTAGTAAAGGTGTTGTTGCAGTATCAACGGGCAATCATGCTCAAGGCGTAGCTATTGCCTCGAAGGCTGCAGGCGTGCCAGCAACAATCGTCATGCCTTTAGGGACATCTTTAACCAAGCAAGAAGCGACGAAAGGATATGGTGCAGAGCTAATATTGAAAGGCCAGAATTTAACTGAGGCAATTGAGTTCGCGCAAACATTAGCGAAGCAATCCGGAAGGCCATTCATTCACCCTTATGATGATCCAGACATTATTATCGGCCAGGGGACCATTGGACTGGAGATCATGGAAGATCTGCCAGATGCTGATGTCATCATAGTGCCTGTGGGTGGCGGCGGCCTTATCTCTGGGATCGCCGCGGCTGTAAAGGCAATACGCCCTGAGACAAGAATCGTGGGGGTCCAGCCATCGGTTTGTCCTTCTGCAAATGAAGCATTAATGGCAGGAAATCCTGTGCGTGTGGAAGACATAGAGGAGAAAAGCTCTATTGCTGATGCCATTATGGTTCCGCAGGTTGGGTTCTTGGATTTCCCTCTGCTTCGGGATCTCGTGGATAAGATAGTTGAGGTGACTGAAGATCAGATTGCTGCCGCAATATTGGTGCTTCTAGAGCGCAAAAAGATCATGGCAGAAGGCGCAGGTGCGGTGCCCCTAGCGGCGCTCCTAGACCTATCCTTGGAAATTCCATCAGGCAGCAAGGTAGTCCTGGTTATCAGCGGCGGCAATATTGACAGTTTGCTTCTGGATAAAGTAATTCATCGAGGCCTTCTTCATCAGGGCAGGCTCATGCAGTTCTCAGTCACTCTTGAGGATGTGCCAGGCTCCATTGCCCTTGCCAGGCTTTTAGATATCATAGCGAAGTTTCAGGCAAACGTGGTTCATATTCATCATTCACGAGAAGAGCGAGATATGTTCCTCAACTTCACGCGTGTGGATCTTGAGATTGAGACACGCGGCTTTAAGCATAATAACGAGATAGCTGCTGCTCTGAGCAGTGCAGGGTACCATATAGAATTGAAGTAAGACTAGATACTAGGGCTGATGAGGCCGAGAAAGCTTAATAGATTCCAAATCAACGGCGAGGAGGGTAATCCAATGGAAACGAAGGCAATACTTGTTTTATGGCTAATGCTAATGACATTTTTTGTCACGGCCGCCGGGCAGCAAACCGCTGAAGATTGGAATGCTGTAGGGGTTGCTTTGATCCAGCAGAACCAATACAACGAATCCCTCAGGGCTTTTGATAAGGCTACTCAGATCAATCCGCAATATGCAGAGGCCTGGAATAACAAAGGCATTGCTCTAAGCATGCAGGGCAGGCTCGATGAAGCCATCATGGCTTTTGATAATGCGACCAGGATTAATCCACGGTATGCAACAGCCTGGAACAGCAAAGGCAATGCTTTAGGTATACAGGGCAAGCTCGCTGAGGCCGTCATGGCTTTTGATAAGGCCATCGAGATTGATCCAAAATATGTAAAGGCGTGGGATAACAAAGGTCTTGCTCTTAAATTGCTTGGCCGCATTGCGGAATCTGAGGCAGCTTATGCCAAGGCGAAGGAATTAGCGCATAGAGATCAATCCGATTTCATGTGAGCAAGTGTGGCCTCGGCTGCAAATCAAAGCTTTTAAAACCGGAATTTCATGATCCAGTATGGATATAACATCTGACAAAGATTATAGATTTTTTACTATAATTTTATGGAAGATACATCACAGGGTATACGGTTTTTCACATCGGCAATATGATTGCAATTGTATTTTACGAATTTTGTTTTCAATATGTTAACAGTATATCCAAATATAGTCCTGAGGTCGGTTAATCTGCAAAGCGATTAATCGCTTTAGCCATACCATTACTTTATATAGAATAATGTTATACCAAAAAGCTACCTAAACGGTATCCCAGGAGGGGATTAAACGAAGAGATTAATTGTTTTAGCAGTACTAGCAATTGCTTTAGTAGGCATGGCTGGAGCAGCCAACTACATGTACGAGAAGGCAAGTGT
>JBHGAU010000003.1:0-67514 GCA_041946675.1 Methanotrichaceae archaeon
GCGCATCAATATAGTTACCAACTGGATTTATAATAAGCCCTGTATCCAGACTTAGGATATTGGATATATCTTATTTAATACGTCTTGACATAACTTTGTTAATCAATATGCTAATATACTTAATGCTTATTACTTAGTGTCAAAAGAGACCGAATATCCGGAGGCAACAGACGATTATGACAGAGGGAAGAGGATGCAAGTATACCGGCATAGATAGAGAGTATTCAATAGAGGACCTTGCTGCCTTCCATGGTCACCTTGGCCCCTATATCGTTCTGGGCTATAGGATAGGCAGATATGCCAGACATTGTTTCTGCAGTGATCCCTTCCAAATGAAGGCCGTGGTCCATTGCTCAGGGACGCCGCCGCAATCGTGCTTGGCCGATGGTGTTCAGATCGGCAGCGGCTGCACCTTGGGCAAAAGAAACATTGAGATTATTCGGGATGATGATATGAAGTGCGAATTCACATCAGGGATTAAAGCGCTGGTCGTAAGGCCTAGACCAATCGATTTTCCAGCGGTAGACCATGACGATTATGATCTCCTCATTGAAGAGCTGGCTGCAAGGATGTACAGCATGGACGACTCCGAGCTTTTCAGCGCTGACTTAAGCTAACCGGGTGAGGGTCATTGAGCCTTATAGATCTGAAAGGGATCTACACGGCATATGAGGGCGGCGATAAGCCAGTTATAAGAGATCTCTCTTTAAGCGTGGACAGCGGCGAATATATCGTTATCGGCGGCCCAAACAGCGCCGGAAAGACGACACTGCTGGAGTCCATAAATGGGCTGGTTCGTATCACCAACGGCAGCGCCTATGTTTGCGGTCTGGATATCCGCCGCTATGGCGACGAAGTCAGGAAGAAGGTGGGCTATGTCCTTCAGAACTTCTATTTTGATCCCTTTACTCCATTCACCGTTGAGCAGGTAGTGATGATGGGGCACTATGGCAGGATTGGACTACTGAGAAGGCCATCAAAGGCCGACTACGATGTCGCATTCAGGGCTATGCGTCTGGTCGGGATAGAAGACCTGGCCCAAAAGATCATAGGCACTCTAAGCGGTGGTCAGCAGCAAAAAGTGATGATCGCCCATAATATCGCCAAGGGGCCGGAGATCATGCTTCTGGATGAGCCATTCAGTAACCTTGACTTTAATGCCAGGGAGTACATCCAGGGCATCCTGCTGAAAATGGTCAAGAATGGCACTCCAATTATTCTGGTTTCTCACGCTTTTGATGGTCTCCCCGACATCAAAATTCGGCTGATAGTCATGAACAATGGAAGAATTACCTACGACAGGGAATGCGGAGGCGATGAGGCCGAGGGCATCCTGAGGCGCGAATGCTTGGTGAACTCTGGTGCTTGAGCCTTTGATCCAGAACAACGTCGTATGCCATGCAGTTGAGGCCATGGTCTTCGCTTCAATTGCCTGCAGCATTCTGGGAGTGATCATATCCCGGATGAACCTCTCATCAATTGGTTTCACGATGTCTCACGCTGCCTTTGCCGGTGCGGCCTTGGGCATGTTTCAGGGAATTAATCCGCAGGCGGCTGCAATAGCTTTCAGCGTAGGTGTGGCTGCACTCATAGGGCCTGTGAGCGATAAGGCCAAGATGGCAGCAGATGCGACTCTAGGTATTCTCTTCTCCATGTCAATGGCTGTAGCCATATTCCTGATATCCTACATGGAATACATGGGAAAGGGCCTGTCTGCTAGCGCTCTGCTCTTCGGCAGCGTCATATCTCTCTACAGGGAGGATATTTACGCTCTTGCGTTAGTCTCCGCCCTCACAGTGCTTTTCGTGACCGCTTTTTACAAGGAGATCTGTGCAATCATGTTCAACATGAAGATTGCCGAGGCTTCAGGGATTAGAATCAAAGTCGTATATTACATATTGCTTTTCATAATCGCTGTCTCTGTGGCTCTGAGCCTCAACATCATTGGCGGTCTGTTGATATTTGTCTGGCTTGTGACTCCGGCATCAATCGCCTCTCAATTCTGCTTCAGGGTAAGGGATATGTTCATCACAGCCCCGATTCTGGCCCTTTCAGTGAGCGCTTTCGGAGTCTGGGCGGGGTTCGAATATACGTTGCCCATAGCGCCTCTGATCGCCCTTCTTCTCACTGGAGCCTTCGGAATATCGGTGATGCTGTCGTTTAAGAGAAGAGTGACTACAAAGACTCATTGATTTTTTTTGAGAGGAACCAATGCTCATGAAATCGATCAAAGAGACAGGGGATGTTATTGCCCAAGCTGTAAATTTGAAGACGAAGCTTATATGTGTCTATGGCTCCGATAGAATACCCGAAAGAAGTATCCAGGCATCATCTATCAGTCACTGCATCGCCTTTAGCATGTATAAGATGGCGACAGGTATAGTTGTCGGCCCAATTTATGTAGGATATAATCAAGATAAGCCTATCTGCAGGTGCATTGGCGGACCGTCCTGGTTTGGTTATAAGGACTTTGATCCGATACTGCCGAGCATTATCTCTGTGGGATCGGATGATATGAAAGGCTCAAATCCCAAATATCTGAAAGAGAGTAAAGCTGTTGCAGATGAGACGTTCAGTGCAGTGGGAAAAATATATCCGATTGATAGATATGTGGTAATGAGGAGATGCGAAGAAATTGAGGATGATACTGTTGTCAGAAGCATAGTCTGCTTTGCAACAGGTGAGCAGATCAGAGATCTGTGTGCTCTAGCCCATTTCAGGAGCAATGACGTTTTCGGAAATGTAATTGTACCCTGGGGGCCGACCTGTGCCACATTGGTCACCTATCCTGCAGGTCTGTCGGAAAAGGCCCCAATAAATAGAATTTTCCTTGGGCCGACGGATCCCTCCGCTAAAGAGTGGCTGCCAGAAGGCTATATGGCAATGGGGATACCGGCTGAGGTCGCTAAGATTATGGCCGATGATATAGAGAAATCCTTCCTGTCAAGATAGCAGGCTGCAGTTACGTTCTTCATTAATATTGGCTTTTTATGATACGATAATTCAGTGCTCGAGTAAAAAGTAATAACATTTATATACTTAATAACATGTTAGGTGCGGTTATGTCAATTAAGCGATTATATAGCATGATGATATTGATGCTGGCGATCCTCCTGATCGCTCCGGCATATTCAGGGCTGGCCATTGCAAGGCTAGATATCGTTTGTACCACGAGCGTGCTCGCTGATCCCGTGACCTACATCGGTGGGGATAATGTTGCTGCCATTTCAATAGCCGATCCGACTTTGTGCCCTCACCTGCAGTCGGATATCATTCCCAACCGCATCCAGCTCAATAAGGACTTCATCAAGAGCGCTGACATGTTTGTGGCATACAATGACAGCAATGACAGAATGTATAACATGCCTGCCGTCAACAAGTTCATGAGCGCCAACGGGTACGGCAATGTGACCTGGAAGACGATTTCCAATCTTCCCAGCTGGAACACGCCCACCAATGCCAAGCTACTGGCCGGTCAGGTAAAGGGATGGCTGGAGGATAAAGATCCGGCAAATAAGGCCTATTACGAGCAGAGATACGTCAATTATACTAAGACTTTCGATGCAATCGAGCCCACAACATCTGAAAAAGAAAAGCTGAACAAGACAAAGGTCATAGTGATGGTCTGGCAGCAGGACCCTGTTCAGAAGTGGCTGGGCATGAATGTGGTGAATATATTTGCCCCAGATTTCTATATGAATGGAGCTAAAACTCCGGATAAAATCGTGAACGACATCAACGCCAATCCCGACAAATATAAAGGAGTGGCCTACATTATAGAGAACATGCAATCCGGTGAAATGGCGAAGGGCATCGAAGAGTCTCTGCATGATAAAGGCATTGATGCAAAGAGAGTGATCTTCACGAACTTCCCCGGCTCTTTAAACGGAACGGCTACTATGGCAGATATTCTCAACTATAATAAGCAGCTGGCATTGAATTAAATCTGGCGAGCTTCAGCGGATATCCGCTGGAGCTTGAATCTATTTTTCCAGCAGCCTTGCAAATTGGCTATTTTGTATTACTATTATCAGTCAAGTAATTCTTAATGCGCAGGTTTTCTTAAATAGCTTATATCAATTCACACAAACTATTTATCTAGTATTACTGCATTTAGAAGTAGCTTATCGGCAAGGAGTCCTATAATGGTGATCTGAGTGATCTCTAAATCAACTATCAGGCATATCTTTATTTTGACAGCTTTAACTGCTATATTTATTTCTGTTTCTGGAAAGGGGTATACTGCAGATTATTGGCTGGATATGGGCAACAAGTTCTTTAGTAAAGAGTCTTATAGCGTGGCCATCGATTGCTATAATAAATCAATTGAGATCGATTCGAAGAATATATCTGCCAGAATAAATATCGGTTTTGCTCTCACCTATTTGGGGAAAAATGATGAGGCCATAAGAGCATTCGATGGTGTGATTCAGCTATATCCCAATCTCTCTCAGGCGTTTTATGGAAAAGGCTTGGCTCTTGGGAACCTGGGAAGATATAACGAATCCCTAAATGATTTGGATCAAGCCGTTAAGCTGGATAAAAAGAACATGGATGCGTTGTATGCCAAAGGTCTTGTTCTTGCGGCTCTTGGAAAATACGATCAGGCTGCAAACGCTTATGACCTGGTCACAAGCCAAGATCCAGAATCCGTTAATGGCTGGTACAGCAAAGGATTGGTTCTTGCAAACTTGGGCAAATATAATGAATCCATTTATGCATTTGATAAGGCTATCGAATTGGATCAGGAGTTCGCTTCAGCATGGTATAGCAAAGGCATGGTTCTGGCAAGCCTGGGAAGATATAACGAGTCTATCAATGCATTTAATAAGGCTATTGAGATAAATCCGATAGATAACGCCGCCTGGACCAATAAAGGCGAATCGCTCTTTGCATCCGGCAGATATAATGAGTCCATTATGGCATTTAATAAAGCCATTGAAATAGAACCAAATAATGCCAATGCCTGGAATGACCTGGGTAATGCACTGAAAGTATCAGCAAGATTTAAGGAATCGCTCAATGCTTATAACAAGTCGATTGAGCTGGATCCTGATAATGGAAATGCATGGAACGCCAAAGGCCTTTTACTCGCTAATCTGAACAAGTATAACGAGTCTTTGAAGTGTTTCGATAGGGCCAGCAATATAGATCCTCAGGAATGGAGGTTCTGGTACAACAATGGACTTGTTCTTGCTCAAATGAATAATAGCAGCGCTGTTAAGGCTTTTGAAAAGGCCGCTGAGCTGAATGCGAAATGTGACGTTTGCCGGAATAATGAAGGCCTATCCTTAGCCAAACATGGATTATACGACAGGGCCATACAGGCATACGATGAGGCCATAAAAATAAACATCCGATATTCAGATGCCTGGAACAACAAAGGCATTGCTCTGATCCAATCCCGCGAAGATTATAATGGAGCAATCAGCTGCTTTAACAAAGCCATTGAGATAAATCCAAGAAATGTAGAGGCATGGATCAATAAAAGCAAAGCACTCAAAGCACTCGGCCGAACTGAGGAGGCGAATGTTGCCTACTCTCAGGCCAAAGAGCTTGGGTATCCGGGATAACTTTTCTTTCGAACTACTGAAAATTTAATACTTTCTTTCAAAACATTTATAATTTAGTATTACAAGGACGTATAAACCGCAATTTTCATATACAAAATCAAGAAATTAGTAGCAATGAAAGGAGGAGGAGTATTACGAAACCCAATTCGCTTAAGATTTTTTCAGCCCTTCTGTCGATTATCTTTATGCTGAGCGTACCCACCTGTAGTGCAGATGAATCCGGCGGAACCAAGCTAAAGATAGGAACACCCAATACGATCAAGTCTGCCAGCATATTGGGAGACACCAATATGGGCGTCTTCTCTCACTTATCAAATCCCACATTAACGAAAATGGCTGCAGACGGGACGATTGTTGGCCTGACAGCAAAAAGCTATCAGGTCTCTGAAGACGGCAAGACCTGGAGGTTCTTGATCGACGACAATCTTTACTGGAGCGACGGGACAAAAGTCACTCCAGATGATGTTAAGTTTACCTTCGATTATCTGGCGCAGAAATATCCTGCTGCTGGATGGATGAAGACGACAATTAATGGCATATCTGTAGACGGTAACACTGTCGTCTTCAAGTTGAACAAGCCTTATTCCAGGCTCAATCTTGAATTCGCCACTTATCCAATCCTCCCCAAGCATATCTGGGAGAAGATAGACAAACCTATGGAGTACACAAATGAGAGCGCGATTGTAGGATTCGGGCCGTTCGTCATATCCAAAACTGATATGGGCTCAAATGCAATATACCTTAAGAAAAATCCATACTGGAAAGGGACAACTCCCAAGGTAGACTCAATTGAGCTGGATTTATACAGCAGCCCATCAGCTCTTGCCTTGGCTCTTGATAAAGGCAGTATCGATGCCTACTATAAGTATGCCGGAACCTATCCCTATACAAGCATACAGAAACTCAAATCCAGCGGCAAATTCGACTTCGTGGAGACGGACAATATCGGCCTTATATTCCTTGGAATGAACCTTAAGAATGCTCCAATGTCCGATCTGAACTTCAGAAATGCAGTCTCCTATGCTATAAATTACAGCGAGATCCTTAAGGTCGATGCACTTGGATACGGCTCGATCCCTAACAGGGGATTTGTTCCGTCGGCAATGTCCAACTTCAAAGCGACAGGTCCGCTTGAATACAACCTTACAAAGGCCAAAGAGCTCCTGGCCGATGCAGGCTACCAGCTATCTGATGGCACTTTGAAAAGTCCTGATGGAAAGGATATCAAACTCACCCTTCTCACCAGGTCCGATTATCAGAGGGTCTCTGAGCTGCTGAGGGATTACCTGAAGGCCATTGGAGTCAATGCTGAGATCAAGATGGTGGATTCGAGCACCTGGATCAAACAAAAGGATGCCGGGCAATATGATCTGACGGTCACCAGAAGCACTCCCTGGGGAATGCTTATGCATGCCAACTGGGGAACGGGCTATTTCGACTCCAGGAGGACCGGTGAAGGAGTGTTGCATGTGGTGGACGATCCCAAGTTCCAGAAGCTATGTGATGACATACTAACAGCCACCACCGATGACCAGCTCAAAGACTATGCCTGCCAGGTCCAGGATTATTATGCAGAGAACCTGCCTGGAATCGCTCTGTATTGGAACAAGGTCTTCACTCCTTACAATAAGGCCTTCACTGGATGGTATTCTGACCCATTATACGGAATATACAACGTGGATAACTTCCTTAACGTCCAGAGGACAGGCTGAATGAGCATCTGGACCGATCACTGGAGGAGCTTTGTCAGCGAGACCAGCTATCTCCGAATTCTAAGGGAGAAGGGAATCTCCAACGACCAGTTCTGGCAGAGCTATCAGATCTATGATGAGGTTCTGAGACGCTCAGGATATCCCGGTGAGATCCTCACAAGGATCTCTTCTTATATCCGCCCCGAAGATGTTTTGCTGGATATTGGGGCAGGCACGGGAGCTTTTGCTGTGCCTCTGGCCAGGATAGCAGATAGGATCATTGCTATCGATCCATCGGATTATCATCTGGGCCTCTTATCCGAGAAGGCGGAAAGGGAAAAGCTGAAAAATATCATCCCAATAGCCAATGAATGGAGAGCCGTTAACCCATCTGATATTGGAATGGTTGACTATTCTCTGGCCGCCTACAGCCTCTTTGATCTGGAGATCGAAGCATTTCTAAGAAGGATGATCGATATCGCTTCAAAAGGGGTATTCATAGTCTTTCGGGCGGGAAAGCCGGACTCTTTGAACGAGTTCGTCTACGGCATCAGACCGTCGGCAGATTACAAATGCTTGTGCCACATCCTGGATGATTTGGGCTATAAGTTCGAGTCTGAAATCTTCGAAAGGCATTATGCTCTGCCGATGAATCTGGTCTCAAGGCAGTACAGTTTTTCTGGCAAAAGCGTAGATGATCTTAACGAGTTCCTCAGAGCTGAAAAGAGGTTGATAGAGAAGGATGATGGATGCTTGGCAGCATTCTCTGTCGAGGATGCTCTGCTATCCATGATTCACTGATGAAAAGCCGGACCTCAGAAAAATGTCGCTCCCAATGAAGAGAGCTGTCAGATACCTTCTGGCGGTATTCCTTATTTTTTCACTCAATTTTGCAATTCCCAGAGCTATGCCTGGAGATCCTTTAACCAACCTTCTGGGCGAGGATGTGCTATTGACCGATAACACTGTAGCTGAGCTTAGAAGCTCCATGGGCCTCGATATGCCTTTGCAACAGCAGTATATCGAATACTGGAAGAGCATACTTTGCCTTGATCTTGGCTACTCATACCATTTCCATTCCAAAGTATCCAATATCATTGCAGCAAGGATGAAGTGGACACTTTTGCTCTCCGTGCCATCTCTAATTTTGGGATCAGTAATTGGATCATTATTTGGTGCAATGGCTGGTTGGAGGAGGCAGGGGTTATTTCAGAGGACCCAAATGGCTGCGTTCTTGTTGATCTACTGCACCCCGCCATACTTTTTTTCGCTCATAGTTCTCTACATCTTCTCCTTTAGGCTGGGGCTCTTTCCTTTGAAGGGATTTTATTCAACAGGTACCTCTGAGGATATCCTAAGCCACCTATTTTTGCCTGTTGTTGTCATGGCCCTATTCTCGGCATCCAGGAACTTCATGGTAATGAGAGGAAGTGTCATCCAGGAAAAGAGCAACCATTATGTGGCTTATGCCAGGTCCAAAGGGCTCTATGGAGACCAGATACTCTTCAGGCATATCTTCAAGAACGCCATTCTTCCTATCATCACCCTCCTTGCTCTCGATTTCGGCTTTATCCTCAGCGGTGCTCTGTTCATAGAGATCGTCTTCTCAATGAACGGCATGGGCAACCTTATTTACGATGCATTGCTATCGAGAGATTATCCTGTTCTGGAGGGATCTTTTCTTCTTATCACGCTGATGGTCATCTCGGCCAATCTCATTGCTGATCTGCTTTACAGCCGACTGGACCCAAGGGTGAGGTGGGACTGATGGCTTATGCAAAAAGGTTGAGCATTCAAAGCCTTACAGGACTGATTATATTTCTGGCCTTTTTATCAATGGCCCTATTATCGCCATCCATTGCCCCTTATGATCCTTGGAAGAGGTTCGAGCCATTTGAACCGCCGAGTATGGATCACCTCCTGGGGACAAACGATATTGGAAACGATATACTTTCGGAAGTGATCTACGGCACTAGAGTCTCTTTGATAGTCGGCTGCGGTGCCGCCTTAATGGCCACATTAATCGGCACTGTAGCAGGTACATTTGCAGGCTATTTCAAAGGAGTTGCAGACGAGGTAATAATGGGAATAACCGATGTTTTTCTGATGATACCTCAGATCCCCCTGATAATAATATTGGCAGCATTCCTCAGGCCGAGCTTCTGGATCACAGCCGGCATCATGGGCGCATTATGGTGGACATCCACTGCCAGAGTGGTCCGGTCAAGGGTTCTTCAGGTCAGAGAGATGAGCTTTATTCAGAGCGCAAAATCCCTGGGCTTTTCAGATATTCATATCATCTTGACCGATGTTCTTCCGAACATCATCCATGTGATAATTCCAAAATTTCTTTTGGCTACAGCCTCAGCAATGATAACTGAAGCATCTCTGTCGTTCTTAGGTTTGGGCGATCCGGCAATGAAAAGCTGGGGAATGATCATCAACTTCGCATTCACCAGGGGTGGATTCGATAATGATATGTGGTGGTGGTATCTTCCGCCGGGATTCTGTATAACAATTTTTGTGCTATCTGTTGTGCTCATGGGTTACTCTTTAGAGGAACGAGAAGAGCTGGTGGAGAGGATAGAATAGCCGCCCAACTGTTGATCAGCGATCTTAATGTGGCCTTCGAAACGCCGCTGGGAGTTGTCAAGGCTGTTGAAGATCTGCAGCTTCATATCGATGAAAACGAGACCGTGGCACTTGTGGGAGAGACTGGCTGCGGAAAGTCTGTGGTGGCAAGCTCAATCCTTAAACTGCTGCCGGGAAACGCGATCGTATCAGGTCAGGTCATTTATCGGGGAAGAAATCTGCTCGAGATGGATGAGAAGGAGCTTTCCAGGATAAGAGGAAGCGAAATTGCCCTTATGTTCCAAAATCCGTCACTTGCATTGAACCCTGTCTACAGGGCAGGCGAGCAGATCGCCGAGCCACTCCAAATTCACAAGGGCGTCTCCAAAAAAGGTGCATTGGAGGCGGCATTGGATCAGCTGAAAAGGTTTCATCTTGGCGATAGAGGAACGATGAATATGTATCCTTTCCAGCTATCCGGAGGGATGAATCAGAGGGTCATGATATCGGCTTCAGTCATTCTCTCCCCGAAGATTCTGATAGCTGATGAGCCCACTAAAGGTCTCGACCATCCGCTGGCTGAGGATATGATGCACGAGCTTGAGCGAGTTAAGGAATCAAATAGATCATCCCTGCTTCTTATAACTCATGATCTGGAACTGGCAAGAGAGATATCAGACCGGATGGCTGTAATGTACTGCGGCCAGATACTAGAGATTGGAGAAAGCAAAGGGATCTTTAGCCGTCCCTTACATCCGTACACCAAAGCCCTTTTGGATAGCTTGCCTGAGCGCGGCTTTAAACCTCTAAATGGGAGCTCCCCATCTATGATCAATCCTCCTTCGGGCTGCAAGTTCCATCCAAGGTGCAGCGCTGCAATAGATGAATGTCTCAAAGATCAGGATATGAAAAAGGTTGAAGGAAGTTCAACGAGGCTTGTGAGATGCCGTCTGTATTGAGGGCGGAGCGGATATTCAAGTCCTACCATTCCGGCACTATCTTTAAGCATAGCCGGGGTGTTTTGGAGGAGGTATCTCTGGAGCTTGAGGAAGGGAAGACATTCGGACTTATGGGCTGCTCAGGATCGGGCAAGACCACCATTGGGAAGATTTTGGCAGGACTGGAAAAGCCGTCTTCAGGCAGTGTTTTCTTTGAGGGGAATGATATTCTAGGTCTGGACAAAAACGGATTTTCCAGGTTTAGAAGAAAGGTCCAGATGGTTTTCCAGGATCCTGAAGGCTCTTTGAACCCCAGGAAAAGCATCGAGAGATCGATACATGAGATCTTGGACCTTCTCAAGGTTCCTAAGAGGGAGTGGAAGAAAAAGACATTGGAGACTCTTGAGGCTGTAGGACTCTCCGATGAATTGTTATGCCGCTATCCTGCACAGCTGTCAGGCGGCCAGAATCAGAGAGTGGCGCTTGGGAGAGTTCTTCTGCTGGAACCGAAGATCATGATCCTTGATGAGCCCACCTCTGCTCTGGATATATCTGTTCAGGCTCAGGTTCTCAGGTTGCTTAAGGACCTTCAAAAAGAAAGGGGAATGGCATATCTGCTCATCTCTCATCAAGCAGAGGTTGTGGGGTTCATGGCTCATCGCATGGGAGTTCTGACAAGAGGAAGGCTGGTGTATTGCTCAATTGGTTCCTTGACAGATTCCTCAATGATTCCTTCCATCTCCAGATAAGCCTCCTTCAGATCCTCGATCTCCTCTTCGCCAGCATCCCAGTATCCTCGCTTTTCCGCCTCAAGGAGCCTTTCGACGATATCAGCGGCTGCGAATTTGTTATTATCAATAAGCTTCTTTCTCATTTCTTCGTCGAAGATATATCGCCCAGCTATTGCGGACCAGATCCAGTTGTCAACAGCGTTTGTGGTTGCCGCAAGCCCAAGAACGTTTTCCAGCCTCTCTGCTATCTGCTGTGTTCCGTGGAAGTCGTGCTCCAGCATGGCATTTGCCCATTTGGGATTGAGCAGTCGTGTACGTGCTCCTCTTGTCACAGCTTTCCCGGCATCTTCAGTTCTTATAACCTCCTCGGTGGTATCTGTGATGAGCATCTTCGGGCGCTCTCCTCTGGCAAGCTTTACTGCATTGGAAATGCCTCCAAAGAACTCAAAGTAATGATCCAAATCAATGATTTCACGATCTGTCGTGTCACGTACCTGCGATACCAGCTGCACATTGGAGAGATTGTTCCTGTAAAGTGCATCGTTCTTGACCGCATGGATGTTCTCAGCATAAAGGTAGTTCATCGATTGAATGTATACATCTGCCAGATCATTCTCTGTGCGCCAGATGGAGTCCTCTACCAATGGAAGCATACGTGTTCCATACTCGCCTGCCTTAGGGCCGAAGATGCGCCCGTTGGCCATCTTTCTCAGTGTCACAGGATCAAAGTCCTTTTCAGAAAGCCTGAGGCGGTTCTCGATTGAGTGCTTTCGAACGAAGTTCATGTCAACCGGCTCATCCAGCTCCGCAACGAGATTGAATGCTTTGTCAAGCAGCTGCACAATGTTTGGAAACATATCTCTGAAGAAGCCGCATATATTCACCAGACAATCCACCCTCGGGCGCCCAAGCTCTTCTATAGGCACAACCGTGAGCTTCGGAGCCCAGGTGCCTGGACTTTGCTCAATCCTGAGCCCCAGATAGCTCAGTATCTGGCCCACAGATTCGCCGCCTGTTTTTGTGGTCTCGAATCCCCAGAGTATGACCCCAACAGTCTCGGGATATGAGTCGTTATCTTTCATGTATGCAGCCAGAGTGTTTCCGGCGATCTCCTTCCCGCGTGCAGATGCGGTTGATGTAGGGACCCTCGTGGGATCGAACTGAGTCAGGTTTCGGCCGGTCGGCAGAACTTCAGGTGACCTTACAGTGTCTCCTCCGCTTGCCTGCTCAATATATTCAGTGCAGAGGCCGCGGAGGAAGCTATGGATCTCTGCATGGTTATCGGAATAGGCCTTGGATAGTGTAAGTCCATAGCTTAGCGTACTTTCGAGATCTGCTTTTGCATCAGAAGACAGACCGCTGGCCTCTATGGCTTCTTTAGGGGAGCTATTCATACAGATATCAACGATTAACGCACAGGTTGCATCGATCTTCTGAAGCATGGAAGCGAACTCCTTTTTATTCCTGAGTGCCCGATCATAATCCAATCCTTGCGCCTCCGCAAGAATGCGGTTAAGAGACTTGAATCCATTTCTGTCATAGCGCAGGGTGAACTCCATGAACCTCTTCCTGGCTTCAATATCGTACTCTTCCCCAAGGATATGCAATCCATGAGGTATTATGCGCCTTCGCATATCGTACAGTTCCTCATGGATCGATTCAACGTTATCCGAGGAAATGTTCAGCTCTTTTGCCTTCCCCAATATACTTTCCTCGATCCTTTGACATCTCGAGGGGTCTTGAATCTGGGCTTCACCAAGCTCATCTATCAAAGCCTGGAGTGCTTCATACTCCTCATAGAGGCCTGATGTGCTATATGCTGGTGAGTTGTAACCTATGGTCGTTCCATAGAGCCTGCGCTTGGCTATAACCACCTCTGAGGTATTTACTACATGATAGAAATAGAGATGAGGCATGTTGCCGATGAGCAGATCGGGAAAGCATTCTGAAGATAGCCCCACCTCTTTGCCTTTTGTGAACTCTGCCAGGCCGTGAGTGCCGACATGGATGACCACGTCAGTCTTCCAAACCGCCTCAAGCCAGTGATAGAATGCAATATACTGATGGTGAGGCGGTCTGGTCTTGTCGTGGCTGGCTTTAGCGAGGGCTTCTCCTGATAGAGGTGGCCTGGCGGGCTGAACCCCGACAAAGATATTGCCGAATACAACACCAGGAATCAGGATCTTATCATCAACCGACATAACCCTGCCGGGAGGCACACCCCAGGAATCAAGAACATCCCGGTGCATGCTTTCAGGAAGGGTTTCAAAGAACCTGCTATATTCGGAGGCGCTCAAGCAGAAGCAGCTTTTTAAAGCCTCCTCCATCCGGAGCCATTTTCCGGAGTTAACCAGAGACAGATCCTGAAAGACCTCATGCAGCTTCTTCTCCGGCAGGTTTACATTGTAGCCCTCCTCTTTCAGCCGCTCCAAAAGCAGGCTAACGCTTGCAAATACATCCAGATAGGAGGCTCTCCCTAAGTTCTCCTCGCCTGGAGGATAGTTGTAGATGATTACTGCCACCCGCTTTTCGCAGTTAGCTTTTCTTTTTAGTTCTATCCAGCTTCTTATTCTGGCAGCAATCCGCTGAACTCTATCATCGATGGCAGCTATCTGGCTGGCCTCTAGGCCTCCTACGGAAACCTTCTGCACCCCGCAGTGCGGAATTGGCTCAATACAGCCGTCAAGCTCAGGCCAGATCACCGCCATGATAGACTCAATCGGGGATAGGCCGGTCTCTGACTTCTTCCACTCCTCAATCTCGCGGCTGAACATGCCGGCTGGAGTGAAAACTGGAACGTTCAGCTCCTTCAGCAGATCCTTCGTGAGGGCATGGTTCCCGCCCATCGGGCCGCCATTTATTCTGAACAGGGTGAGATTGACAAGAGCATCAAGCAGAGGCCTGCCATCCCTGAAGAAGAACTTCCCCATCGACTTCAAATTGTTGATTCCGTCTGAGAAGATTGGGATATGATTGAAGTCTTTCATCTCTTCGATCAGGCCCTTAAGAGAGTTCAGGCACTGATCGAAATGCATATTGCCATAGAAGAGGTAACCGATCGTGGGTCTCTCAGGATCAAAACCCGCCCTTGTTAAGAATGATTCAAGATCGTAGAAGTAGCCGAAGGATGGGTGGTATATTCCGCAATCCGCATGATCTACAGGATCTCCTGCCTTCGGAAGAACGCAGCCGAGATACTCTCTTAGGAGCAGCAGCATCAGGTTCCTGTAGTTCTCTTCGCCACCGTACCTCCAGTACCTGGCAATCTTGATGTAGTTGGCGGCATCTCTTGGAGGCCCGATTGGTATGATCTTGCCTGCTGCCTGGATGGCCTTTTCCGCCATTGAAATTCTCTTCCAGACCTCCTCAGGATCCCTGTCCTCTCCACCCTTGATCCTGCCTGAGATGCTGCTGCCGTGAAATGAGCCGAGGCGGGTTATGGACATGATCTTGCTTGCTGGCGATACAAGATTCACGACTATGTTCTTTTCATCTTTCAGCGTCTCGTAGACTATGTCTATCGATCTGCCTGACCCTCTGATGTCCACCAGCACCGCCTGAGATGTGAGCAGATCTCCTTTTAGAGCCTCATCGTTTACCTTCTCCTCATCTATCGAGTGGGGGTAGTAGATCTTGAGGTCTATGTCAAGATCAAACTCCTTTGTCAGTTTATGCGCTGCCGCAGCCAGGCTCGGAGATGGAACTGTTGTAATGCAGGTGATCTTCATAACCCCTCTCTAACACTCATGTCTCGGGATAGACGAGTGTTCCTCTCTTGCTCAGGTCGTAGTCCAGCCCCTGGAACTCGGTTAGATAGCTCTGATGTATCGCCTTTGGATCAAGACTCTTGAATATATCCGGGTGGAGCCATTTGGCAAGGTATGCTACGCCTATGAAATGCCTGCAGCCGCTGAAGGGCATATACGTCCAAAGTGGTGAGGCTATGAGGTACACCTTTCCATTCCGGACGGCAGCAGTATTCTTCAGCTCTGGGCGGTTCATGATCTCATTTCTGACTTTCTCGAGATTAGATGTATCACTGGCCACTTTGCGATCATAATCATCATCCCCCAGTATTCTTATTATCACATCGGGGTTGGATGATACTATATCTTCGGGATTTACCTCTCCAATGTTGCCTTTGCCTGCGAAGATGCTGCGACCTCCGGCATCCTCAATGGGGGGCACATCGTTCTCTGATGCCTCGTAAGGGCTATATTCACTATAAACCAGCGGCTTTTTATCCGGCGGCAGATCCTTTGTAGCATTCTTTATCGGATCAATGACCCCGTTATAGAAATTGACGAACTTTGCGGCCTCGCTCTCTCTTTCGAACAATACTCCCAGTTTCTTCACTTCATCAGGATAGATCTCCGGTCTGCTGCAGGCAAAAACTCCCACGGTTAGACCTGCAGCCTCTAATTTCTTCAAAAGGGGCTCGTAATAGCTGCCGAAGGTGCCAGTCCCAGAGCCCGGATGAATTAGAACTATATCGGGATTGAGCTTGATGATCTCTTCGACATCAGGCTCGTAAAAATTGCCTACCTTGGGCAGATTTTTGTACTCCGGGAAAGTTGAGTATATATCGATGCTCTGTGGGGCTCCAATTATATAACTTGCAGGAACCTTCAAAGTGCGAAGCGTTTCCAAATGATGGGATATGGCACAAACAACGGTTTTGATAGGCTTATAAATAGTTACTTCTCGTCCTTTGGTATCAATTACAGTCCTTGGATATAGATCATGGATATGTTTTATCTCTGAGAAATTTTGTGGTGAGATTTCTCCCTTATGATAGGAGAGCTCCGCCCCTTTCAGCTCGCCATCTGAGATCTTCAGATCGCCATTTAAATCTCCTGGAATTTTAACTAGTGCTGTACATGGATTGAAGAGAAATATCAGCGTCAGCGAAATTAACATATATTTTCTTGCCCTCATATATTGCCTCTGAATATTAATAAAATATTTGGATCATTCGATTCAAGCCGGGCGAACGAATGAGGTAATCTTGACCACTGCATTATCATAGGTAGTTGTGTTTGTCTTAGCCCCTGGCCTGCTTGGACCAATAACGATGCCGCTCAGGCTGAATTGCCCTGGTATCAGCTTTACACTGGAATTATTAAAAGCCGCAAAATGGGCATCGTCTGAGCGTGATACCATTATGGTTACATTTTTCGTATTCGCTTTCAGGCTAATGCTTGTCGTTCCCATGAAATGCATAGAACCGAGGATCATTTTATGAGCAGTCAAATTGTAGTCACCGGGGCTGAGATTTGGGAAGCTGAAAGTCCCATTATTGTCTGATATGGTAGTATTCGCGGGCTGACTGGTAGTTCCCTGGTCATCGACGGACATGGCTGTCATCGAAACTAACAGTATGCATAGGGCTAGGGCAGATATACCCAATGCGATAACTTTTCTTTGGACTATAATCTTACCTCCTGCTAAAGTAACTAAAAATTAGGATACTAAGTGTTACTTAAATGTTTCTTTATAGTGAAAAAATCTGAAATTATCTGACCTTGAATGGCTTTTGGTAGCAAACGCGCATCTCTTATAATTGAGTAACACAATATACAAAAGATTTATTACTTAGTGAGATCATCCTCTGAATTGGAGCGATAAATCATATAGGCCTCCTTTACCTACATTGATATACCGCTCATGTGCCATTAAAAAACACCGAAGATGAGTACCATGGCAAAAAATGTCCTCCTGAATACGCACGACTTTCGTATTTGGTAGCTCTGCCGGGTACTCATCATCATTGGGTTCTACAAAAATCATTTTGTCCTTAAGAGGATATTCCTGAATTTCCTGGATCTACTGCAGATGAAATCAGAAAACTAAAAATTAATGCATACAGGATATAGCTGCTGGAAGAAGGATCGGGCTGGCCTGGGAAGAAAGGGCTATGGGGGAGATTTCTAATTGATACGACCAAGCATTTCCCAGCCCGCCAATATGAGCTTATTGGGATTTCAAGCCAGCCCGATCGACCAGGTATTTGCATGTTCATAAATTTATCTCTTTTGGTATTACATTTTCAGAAACTATGGTGAAATAGTAGGATCTTTGAGATTACTATGCCCTTTCATATCTTCATTTCGCCATTATCTCGGCATATGTGGTAAAAGTGATCTATAATACAATTCATAAAATCCTCTTTGAAAGAGAGACGTCGATAATTTTGACTCTGGACATACCTCCAATAGCATTAATTATAAAAAAATTCTGATAAGATAAGGATATTGAATATAATAGTATTATAAATTGCTACAAAAGTAAATAGATTTATTACTAAGAATTTCCCTATTATCGCTCAGATACTCAAAGCCAGGATAGTGTAAGCTGATAACGCCGACTGGCGGCTTGTGTATAATTGTACGCTGAATGTATCCGGAGGGATAAAATATGACTAAGTTTTTCGCAACTACATTGATTCTTGTGCTTATATCAGCATCACTGGTATATGCGCAAGATAATATATTTCTTGGTAACGGCAAAAAAAGCGATTATATAAATGTAGATTATGGAGCAAGGCCGTCGGAATATAATCCATTTGGCGGCATGGCCGGATTCTCTGCGCCCAGCACTCCCCAGACCATGGCCCTATCGCCGGGGATAATGGTATACCAGGCAAAGAACCTTATGGACGAATCGATATCGTTAAGGGATGAGAACGCTGATATTCTGAGCAAGACTCAAGATATGGCCAATCAGGTTCAAGATACATCTAGCCGAATTGATACATTGGCAGGACAAATCCAGAGAGATTCGGCTGCTACAGCCGGCTATGCTTCAAGGGCTGAAGATTATTATAGAAAAGTCCAATCCCTTAATAATGAAACGATGGATTCAGTTCAAATGGTCTCAAATCTATTCCTGAGGAATGAAGAATTAGCAGCAAAAATAGAGACACAGGTTAACGATTCGGCTAGATACGCGGCTTCCGCCAGAGACAGCCTCAATGAAACCAGATCAATTTACGACAAGGTTAATTCAACTGCAGTCGAGATAAAAGCCATGATGACAGGACAGGATGATTTTATGGAGAAGTCGATCCTGAGCAATGAAGGCTCGACGACACAATAAATGGGAAGTGTATCTTCCTGCGAGCTGATTTATTTTTGATTTTTGTTTAATATCATATTATAGAGTTTATAAACAAAGTAGGTGAAAAGTATCATGAAACACAAGAAGGGAAAAATAGATCAGAAAAAGGAAATGATTTGGGAAAAGCTGCAATAATCTTCATTGCAGCTGCAATGATCAGCACTGTAACGTTTTTAACTCCATCATTGGCGACATCATCGGCAAATGCTTCTTCCGGTGATGCCGTCACCTTGCACGCCGGAATATACTCAATGGAATTTCCGCCAGTATTTAATGCGTTGAAGCGTCCATCATATAACGATCTTAATGAGCTTTACGGCACAACCCATGTCGGCTTGGCATCATTCAATCCGGACCTATCCCCAAAACCATGCCTGGCAAGCAATTGGGATGTGGCGGCAGACGGCAAGTCAATCAAGTTCTATCTTGTTAAAAATGCGACATGGACCGATGGAAAACCTGTAACTGCAGACGATGTGAAGTTCTCATATGAGTATTGGCGCGATAACAATCTCTATCGCCAGGGAGGATGGTTGAACGCCTATCTGGACAGCGTCGAGGTACTTGATAACTATACAGGTGTGATCCACCTGAAAGAGCCATACGCCTATTATTTCATCAAGTCGCTATTCCCCTCCGTATATATCATCCCCAAGCACATATGGGAGAAGGTTAAGACTCCCCGGGAGTATAACGAACCTGACGGCATGATAGGCTGCGGTCCGTTCATCTTCGAGAAGATTGACCGGGATGCAGATACCGCATATTTCAAGGCCAACCCGAATTACTTTGAGGGCAGGCCAGCCATTGACAGAATCGAGTTGAAGCACTTCAGAACTGTGGACTCTGCGCTACTGGCCCTTAAGAAAGGAGAGATAGATGTCATGATTGAATACGAGTCTCCTGAGGGAGTTCTGGTTCCATCGCTTCTGGGAGAGAAGGGCTTGACCATTAAGGTCGGACCAGATGCGGGGCTTCCGCTGCTCATCTTCAACTACAAGAAATATCCTCTCAATGTGACCGATTTCAGGAAGGCCGTATCCTATGCCATTGACTACCAGTCTCTGGTCGATGCCATTGAGGCAGGCTATGGCGAGGTGCCGGGTGCTGGGATCTTGCCGTCGTGCGTAGCCGAGTCCAACCCGGATCAGCCCAAGCTGGAGTACAACCTGACCAAAGCCAATCAGATTCTTGACTCACTCAACTTCAAAGATACTGATGGAGACGGCATAAGGAATCTGCCCAATGGTCCCGATCTGAAGTTCCAGGTGATCGCCTGGAATAACCAGAAGGATTTTAGAGTCGCTGAGATGCTCAGCAGTATGCTGAAGAAAGTCGGCATCGAGTTCGATCCTTATACCAATGAGCTGTCTGTGCTGCAGAAGATGGTCTGGACCAATCGCAGCTACGATATGCATATCGATTTCCATGATCCCTATATGACGACACTTGGCTTTGCCACTATCGATCTTGTGCCAATGCAATATGGAACCTGTCCGGATCCCAAGTTCTCGCAGCTCTATAATGCCACAATGTCAGCCAAGAACGAGAAGGAGATTACAAAGGCAGTCTACGATCTACAGGATTATTATGCAAAAGAGCTGCCTGGAATCGCTCTTTACTGGAGCAAATCAGTCTATCCTTACAGAAGCGATAGATTTGAGGGCTGGACTCCTATGGAGGGCTACGGGCTGACAAGCCATCAGTCGTGGTTTGGCATAAAGCCGGTGGGGAAGTAGAGACTTAATTTCCCCTCTTTTCTTTTTTATGACTGATGCTTCATTCTTATCTTCTCAGGCTAAAAAAACAGATAACTTAGTTAATAGCGACACAGCAATCACACCAGTCCTTGGCTTTAATGTGGTGAAGGAATGCCCGCACGATAGAGCCGCCTACACTCAAGGTTTGGTCTACGATGAGGGATTATTTTATGAGGGCACTGGCATCTATGGCCAATCGACTCTCCGCCTGGTTGATCCCGATACAGGGACTGTATTGAAGAAAATTGAGCTTGGGCCCGGCTACTTCGGAGAAGGGGTAGTTCTTTTTAGAGATAGAGTAATCCAGCTCACCTGGCGGGAGAACGCAGGCTTTGTGTACGATAAAGATAGTCTGGACTGGATAGCCAATTTCTATTATCCAACCGAGGGCTGGGGAATCACCACTGACAGATCTCGCCTGATAATGAGCGATGGGACCTCCAGCCTTTACTTTCTGGATCCGGAAAGCTTTGAGAGGACTGGGTCCATCGCTGTTTCTGATCAGGGATCGCCTGTCAGCAGATTGAATGAACTGGAGTACATCAAAGGCGAGATTTATGCCAACGTTTGGCCGACTGACAGAATAGCCATCATTTCGCCGCGAACTGGCCAAGTCAGAGCATGGGTAGATCTGAAGGGATTATTACCAAACCCATATTGGCTGCAGGGTGCAGAGGTGCTAAATGGAATAGCCTACGATGATGAGGCAGAAAGGCTCTTTGTGACCGGAAAGCTATGGCCCAAGATCTTTGAAATCAGGCTGGCAGAAAAAGCAAAGAGCTAATGACCTGGAGATCAAAATATGCAAGCTAAACCCATAAGGACGGACAGGTGGTTAGGATGGACGTCCATGAACCGCTATAGATTGGTGAACTACCGGTCCTGGTTCAGCCTAAAGCTGGTGAGCAAATGGAGATCTCGTTGAAGGGCAAATGGTGTGTGTGCTGAATCAAACTGGGCAACAAATGATATGTCCTTTACAACAGGCTTCACATACATTATCCACTAACCTCCTTTTCTTGGGTATTTGTAATGCGCCCCTCCTTGGCGCATTAAATTCCAATACATTATTTCCAATCAGTATTACTAATATTTATTTCCACTCTCTTTTCTTAATACGATAATGATAACATTTATTACTAAATACATGATGATGTCTCTTAGCGTCCTACTAGTTTCTTTAAGGACATCTTCGGAGGGATAAATATGTCAAAACCTCATGCAAAAGGGCTGCTCACTAGCATCTCACTGACGGTGATGCTTTTCTTAGTGTGCAGCATTGCTTTGGCTGAAAATAAGGAAATTACTCTCAAAGCAGGAATGACCAAATCAGAGTTCACATTGATGAATCCAATGGTATCTCCTTGGTACAACCCAGCAAACGAATTTTATGGCACAACCCACGTAGGTCTTGCTACATTCAGTACCAATCTGACGCCGCTTCCATGTCTTGCAAGAAAGTGGACGGTATCGCCCGACGGCAAGTCCATCAAATTCACTATGGTGAAGAATGCAAAGTGGGAGGACGGCGCTCCGGTGACGTCCGACGATGTAAAATTCACTTATGAGTATTGGAGAGATAAAGAATTATATCGCGAAGGAGGAACACTTAAATTATATCTGGATAATGTTGAGGTTCTGGATAACTATTCGGGCGTCGTGCATCTGAAAGAGCCTTATGCATACTATTTTGTCAGAGCGCTTTTCCCGACAGTCTATATAATTCCCAAGCATATTTGGGAAAAAGTGGATGACCCGACAAAGTATAATGGCAAAGATGCCATGATCGGATGCGGGCCATTCATCTTTGAGAGCTATGATAAGGATGCAGACACAGCCACCTTAAAAGCGAATGAAAACTACTTCGAGGGCAAACCGTCTGTGGATAAGATCGTATGGAGACATTTCCGTGATGTCGATTCCATGCTCCTGTCGCTGAAGAAGGGAGAGATCGATGTTCTGTTTGAGTACAAGACCCCCACGGGCATCAAGGCAGAGTCTCTTGAGAGCGAAAAAGGCGTCAAAGTGGATGAAGGCTCAAATATAAATCTTCGATATTTGATATTCGGTTACAAAAAGTATCCCATGAACATGACCAAGTTTAGAGAGGCAGTATCTTATGCCATAGATTATCAATCTCTGGTCGACTCCGTAGCAGGAGGCTATGGAGTGGTGCCAAGAAAGGGCCTCATTCCCTCGGCATCCCCAGACTATAAATCTGGACTGCCGCTGTGTGAATACAATATCACCAAAGCCAATCTCATCCTGGATTCCTTGAACTTTAAAGATACCGATGGAAACGGAATTCGAAACTTTGGCAATGGATCTGATTTGAAGGTACAGCTGCTCACCAGCCCCACAGATTCCGACGGCAAGAGGATAGTTGAGCTGCTAAGCCACACCTTGAAGAAAGCAGGAATTGACGCCGAGCCACTTATACCGGATGCCACACAAGCAAATAAAATTGTCTATACAGATCGATCCTATGACCTCAGAGTTGTTTCTCAGGACCCGTACATGAGTTCTTTATCTTTGGGCACTGTGGACGTTGTATCGGAACAGTATGGAACATGCGATGATCCAGAGTACATAAAGCTGTACAGAAACATGATGGCTGCAAAAGATGATTCCGAGCTGAAACCGGCAGCTTATGCTCTGCAGGACTATTATGCCAAAGAGATGCCTGCGATACCTCTTTACTGGTATCGATCTATCTATCTATCCCTATCGCAGCGATAGGTTTGTTGGATGGATCCCGGTGGACGGCTATGGGCTGACCAGTCATAAATCCTGGTTCAGCATAAAGCCGATGGGCGAGTAATGCAGTTTACCGCCTGTATTTTTCTTTTTCGCAACTGTATCAAAGGAGACCCTTGTTATGATTGATTGGAATCACATCTGGAAAGATGCATTCATTGCATCGCGACTCACAAATGATAACTACTACAACAATGAAGAGAGAGCAAAAAGCTACGATGCGTCAGAAAATATTTGGATCGACGGAAAGAAAAGAGCTGTCGACCTCAATCCAGATCCTACCTGGTCGGTTCTGGACATAGGATCGGGTCCAGGAATTCTGACGATTCCACTGGCCAGGCAGGTTAGAATGGTCACAGCAGTTGAGCCATCTCTGCCCATGATAAGCCACATGAAGTGGCATCTTGATGAGGAGAATCTCACCAATGTGAAGATCATCAACTCCCGCTGGGAGGATCTCTCAGCCGAAGAGGCGAAAGCTCACGATTTAGTTATCGCATCATATTCATTGAACTTCGAGGACTTGAAAGAAGCTCTGCTCAAGATGAATCGGCTGGCGAAGAAAAGGGTAATCCTTTATTGGTTTGCCGGAACTACAAATTGGGAGCAAATTAGGATGGATCTATTTCCTGAGATCTATGGTCGCGAGTCAATCGTCTCTCCAAAATGCAATGTTATTTACAATTTTCTCTATGATCAGGGGCTTTACGCAGATATCGAAGTTCTGAAGGGAACCTCCTTTTCTAGAGAGTACTCAGAATATGGGAATGCCTTATTCTATCTCAAGAGCACCCTCAACCATTTCGATGAAACTCATGATGAATTGCTTCACAAGTACATCGAAGATCACTGGCGAAGGAGTGATGGCAGCCTGTTCATAGATGATAAAACTACATACGTGATGCTCTCCTGGCGGCCAGAGAACATTGATTGAGAAACGAGGCACGAGCAGTGAATCATGTGATGTCGCCGTTGAATAAAATGGGGAAGCATGAGCAAGCTTCCCTTCAACAATAAGATCGTTTCACTTCATCTGCGGATAAACGAATATCCTGTCCTTTAAATTCGCCAGGCCCATGAACTGCAAGTATTCACTGTAAACCTCTTCCGGGTTCAGGTTGATTTCTGGATGTATGATCTCTGCCAGACGCTGGAGGCCGGCAACATTGTCCAGGCCAAAGAGGCTTTGGGCAGATACGATGTAGACTTGATTGTTCTTGATCGCCGATATATTCTGGGCCCCTGGACGGCTCAAGATGCTATTCCTGATCTGCTCCAGGTTCTTTGTATCATTGGATGATTCCATGCCCCATCCCGGCAGGCCGTCGGATGATTCGAGATAATCGGTCTTGATGATGACGTCGGGATTTTGAGAGACGACCCACTCCCAATCCACCTTCGGATAAGCATCGTTTTTCTCCATGACATTATCGCCACCAGCCTTTTCCAGGAGCATTCCGGTGCCGGAACTGTTTCCGAATGTGGTGATGTCACCAAGTCCTCTAGAGCTGCTCTCGATATAAACTCTGGGTCGATTCAGACCTGCTATAGCAGCCTCAACCTCTGCCACATGCCGGCCATGCCAGTTTAGGACAGTCTCTGCTCTATCCTCTCTGCCCAGAATAGATCCGCGCAGTGTCATCTCCCTGCTGAGGTTCTCCTCCTTGTAAAAGTCGAGGCCCAAGGCTGGAATCCCTCCTATAGATTTGAGGCTATTAGCGACTGCCTGAACACCGTAGGGCAATCCTGGATAGACGTATCCCAGGACGATGATGTTGGACAGGCTGCCGTTGTGAGCTATCTTTCCAATCATCTCATAATCTATATCCGTCCAAGTGCCGACAGACGGTCGATCCTTGAGTCTCTGGAACTCGTAGCTGTCCGTTATTCCACTCACTAAGCCCACGATCATATCCGAGGCCCCAAGAATGGATACCGCCTCTGCAGCATCGGTATCTAACACAATCACCCGCTCCACGGGCTCGGTTAGATTTACTTCCCTTCCAGCCGAGTCCATCACGTTCATCGGAAACTTGGATTCTCCTGCAGCTATACCCATCGCTAGGGCGAATAGCAGTGACAGAAGCACTACAATTGACAGTTTATTCATATTCGCATCATCCCAAATTAATTGAGTATTTTATATCAACTATTTAACACTTCTTCATACTTATATCTTTGGGAGGGCTACTGGATTTTACCTTTTAATATCCCTTGCTGGATTGATAGAAAATTGGACAGTTATGCAGAATTAGCCGGGTTGGGATAACTGAGATAGTATAAATTATGATCTTAAACAAAAAATAGTGCTATTTATTATTACGATATCCAAAAATATTATTACTATGAACTCCAATCATAGTTCAGAGGTAGATAATTGGAAAATAGGAGGAAACGATATTGAATCGAATCGGAATGAAAAGTCTGCTTGCTTGCTGCTTTGCGCTCTTGATACTGCCGATGGCTGCAGGCGCTGCAGATAACGAAAGTGTGTTGCGGCTGGGACTCCAGAGCAGCACGTTCACACTGATGAATCCCTTCGTTCAGCCTTGGACTAACGGCGGAGTATTCGGCTTGACCCATGTGCCGCTTGCAGTCTTTAATCCCGACCTCAGCCCTGGTCCCTGTCTTGCCAAGAGTTGGGATATCTCATCTGATGGGAAGTCAATCACATTTCATCTGGCGAACAATGCATCGTGGCACGATGGAAAACCCGTGACGGCTGAAGATGTGGCATTCTCTTTCGAATACTGGAAGAAAGCAGGCAAAACGGATGCACGAAGCCTGTGGCTGAACGCCTCTCTAGATCATGCAAAGGTCGTTGATAAAGATGCAGTGGAGGTTACCTTCAAGGAGCCTTTGGCTGTGGCAACTCTAGCCGCCCAGATACCAATAATATTCATTGTTCCCAAGCACATCTGGGGGAATGTAGAATCTCCTGACAAGTATGCGGGAAACGACGCCATGATCGGATGCGGGCCTTTTGTCTTCGAGAGCTATGATAAGGATGCTCAGGTCGTCTACCTCAAGGCGAACGATAAGTACTTCGCAGGCAAACCTTCCGTTGACAAGATCGAGTGGCGCTACGATCGATCCCTTGATTCAGCCCTCCTGGCTCTGAAGAAGGGAGATATCGACGGGATGATGGAATACTACCAGCCGGTTCCGGGAGTTTATGCAGCCGATCTGATCAAAGCCAAAGGAATCGACCTGGACATAGTTCCAGATGTTGGGGTTCCCGAGCATCTCATCTTCGGATTCAGAGCTTATCCCTCAAATGTGACTGAGTTTCGCCAGACAGTGTCATATGCCATCGATTACGATGAGATCGTGAGCATGATAGCTGCAGGCTACGGACAGGTGCCAGGGAAAGGCTATAATTCTCCTGCTCTGCCGGGCTACGACAGCTCCATACCGAAGCTCGAATACAATTTGGATAAAGCCAAGGAGCTGCTGAACAGCTCAGGATTTATCGACAGGGATGGAGACGGGCTGCGGGAGGCCCAGGACGGAAGCAAGATGAGACTGGCTCTGGCTTCAAGCCCCAAGCCGCAGCTCATCAGAACGGCGGAAGTCATTTCCAGACAGCTTCGGAAGGCGGGCCTGGATGTCTATGTGCCATCGCTCACCAATGATGAATTCAGAAAGATTCTATACACGGACAAAAACTACACCATGGCCATCTCTCAGTCCACGCCCTTTGGAAATCTGGGGGCAGATTCGGCATCAAGCTACTTCGTTGACCTGCCGGGAATGTATGGAACGAGCAAGGACCCGGAGATCCTCAAGCTTGAGACCGCTTCCATTCACTCCAAGAACATGGATGAGCTGACCAAGAATAGAAAGGCGATTCAGACATATGTGGCGAAAGAGCAGCCCATGATTGCCTTGATCTGGGGAGATGCCATCTATCCCGTACGTACAGATCGTTGGACGGGCTGGGTCCCCATGAACGGCTATGGACCGGCAACCTACTGGTCCTGGTTCAGCCTGAAGCCGCTAAGCAAATAGCGGCAAAGCTTGCTCTGCTTCATCTCTTTTTTATTGATATGCATGTTCTGCTCAGAAATAGGAAGTCCGGATTTCAGAGGTTTGACCTGACGTAAAGAATATCATTTATTATCATAATTTAGCTGTTCTATTAGATATTATTTTATTAATTGTTACGAGACTAGAAAGAGTTATTACTCCAAACATTATAGAAAATACCCCCTGAATGTAACCGACTTCAGAAAAGCAGTCTCTTATGCTATAGATTACCAGTCCCTCGTGAATGCTGCAGAGACTGGTTATGGCGAAGTCCCCGGAGAGGGTCTTATCCCATCATCCGTCGCAGAATATAATCCGGATATTCCCAAGCTTGAGTATAATATCTCCAAAACCAAGGAGATTCTCGATTCGTTGAAGTTCGTCGATACCGATGGAAACGGGATAAGAAATCTTCCAGGTGGAAAAGATCTCAGGATTGAGCTGTTCGCCTGGCCGACTGAGCCTAAGGATGAGAGAATTGTCGAGATGATATGCTACGGTCTCAAGAAGATCGGAATCGATGCCGAGCCGCTCATAACCGAGGACGCCCTCGCACAGAAGATCGTCTATGACAACAGGAGCTTCGACATGAGGGTGGAGAGCCACAATCCTTACATAATGGCGCTGTCCCTGGGGCTCATAGATTTGGTGCCGGTCCAGTATGGCACCTGGGATGATCCGTCGCTTATAGAGCTGTACAACCGCACTATGTCCGCGAAGAGCCAAAAGGAGTTTAAGAGCGCTGCCTTTGATCTTCAGGACTATTATGCCAAGGAGATGCCCGCTATCGCCTTGATCTGGCAGAAGTCCATCTATCCATACAGGAGCGACAGGTTTGAGGGATGGGTTCCTTTGCAGGGTTATGGGCTTACCAGCTATAAGTCCTGGTTCAGTGTAAAGACTGTGGGGAAATGAATAATTCATCCCTATTTTTTGGTTTTTTGAATGAAAAGCAAATCTTTTATATTAGATTAGATCTTAATGCTACATAGTGTTATCTAAAGACAAAAAAATAAGAATTAGTAGGAATTATGAAAGCAAATATCAGAAAAAATGCGGTGCACATCAGTGCACTACTGTTGCTGACCTCGATCCTATGCCTGGGATTAACACCAGCAATGTGTGCCGAAAAGACGATTACCGATATGGATAGTCGGACGGTGACAGTCTCTGAGCCGTTGGATAGGGTGGTGACTGCTGGATATGCCACTTCTCCGTGTATAATGGCCGTCTTTGGTCTGGGAGATAAGATTATCGGCACAGGGGGCGCCTCAGTCACCAGCAATTCAGTAACTGGCCCTGGAAATGAGACTACAGCCACTTTTCTCATTCCGGGCCTGAAAAATAAAACCGACCTTGGCCGCGGCCCCAATCTCAATGTAGAGGCGGCTGTTGCTCTCAATCCTGATCTGATCATCCTGGAGAAGGACTGCGCAGGTCAGGGAGGCTCTACCTTGGGCTACAACAAGCTCATAGATCAGTTGCAGCTCTTCAACAAGAGCTTTCCTCTGGTAATAATAAAGAATGCCGCCTGCAACAGCCCGCCGTCTCCCGATACGATCTATTCCCAGATTGAACTTCTGGGAAAGATCTTCGATAGGCAGGAGAAAGCTAGGAAATTGACAGATATTCTCAAGGATGAAGTGAATCTGGTGAGTCAAAGGACGGCAGGGATAGCTGAGGATAAAAAGCCAAAAGTCCTGGTGACAGCTCTCAGCGGGAGCGCCGACATCGCAAAAGGCAAGATTGCAACTGTTCTGCCCGATTACGACTGCGCTACACTTTATCCCAATATTACCGGAATAAAGAATGCCTACATAGGAGATGCAAGGGCTGTGATGTCTGCGGAGCAGCTCATCGCATTGGATCCTGATGTGATAATCCTTGTTCGAGGAGCAAGATGGAAACCATCCGACCTTTATGAGAATAATGATTACAAAGCTCTTCAGAGCATCAAAGCCATCAAGAACAAGCGCGTCTACTCTACAGGCCATATGGAGTATACTAGGAACTTGGCAGGTCTTGAGTTCCCGATAGAGATGCTCATCGAATCTAAAGCCGCATATCCTGAAAAGTTCAGCGATGTTAATGTGGGTGAGCAGCTCGCCAAGCACTACAAAGCAGTCTACGGCCTGAACGATGAGCAGGTGAAAAGGCTCAAAGAGGAGATGGAGTTGGACTGGATGGACAAGGAAGGATTCTAGTTTTTTAAGATACATCCATGAAGCCAATAATGTCTCTTTCCAACCCAAGCAAAACGGAGCTTAAATGGCCGGATGCCTGAAAGACACCTCGATGCTTGATGATCTCGCCTGCGAAGAGGGCGACGAGTTCTCAATCCACGGCAAGCTGATGATTTTGCTTGCCCTCTTTGCCCTTCTAGTTCTGACAGCTTCGGCTGCGGTGGTCTTCGGAGCCTACAACATATCCATCGCCGAGGTCTATGCCATAATCCTGTCTCATCTGCTGCACCTCTCGGAGGTACAGAGCATGGACAGCTTGAAGAGCATCATTGTCTGGGACCTGCGTCTCCCAAGGGTGCTGCTGGCCATAACAGTGGGCTTCGCCCTCGCTGCAGCAGGGGCCACATTTCAAGGATGCTTTAGAAATCCGCTTGTTGAGCCCTACATCCTTGGAATCTCCTCTGGCGCTGCATTCGGTGCGGCTATGGGAATCGTCTTTCACCAGTTCTTCTTCTCCATCCAGGCTTCAGCCTTCCTCTTTGGCTCCCTTGCGGTGGCAATGGCCTATGGAATTGCTCGCGTGAATAAGCAGACGCCCACCGTCACCCTCATCCTGGCAGGAGTGATATTGGGCTCCCTCTTTTCAGCAGCCGTCTCCATCCTCAAATACATATCCAACGACAGCGCCCTCCGAGAGATAGTCTTCTGGCTGATGGGCGGCTTCTACTTCGCCAGCTGGAGCGATGTGGGCTTGGTCACGCCGGTTGTGATGCTCTCATTTTTGGCCATGTGGTCACTGGGCTGGAAGCTGAACATCCTCTCCATGGGAGACGATGAGGCACGGGGCCTCGGTGTGAACCCTGAGAAATACAAGCTCATACTGATCGGCCTGGCCACCCTGATGACCTCGATTGCCGTTTCGACGGTGGGAATCATCGCCTGGGTGGGCCTGATGATGCCCCACGCTACGAGGATGATCCTGGGGCCTGATCATCGCTTCGTAATTCCAGCCTCAGCCCTGTTGGGAGGCTCCTATCTCTTGGTATGCGACACAATGGCCCGCACCCTGACAAGCTCCGAGATACCTGTGGGCATAATCACCTCGCTCCTGGGAGCGCCTTATCTCGTTTATCTTCTCAGAACCCGCGGCAAGGCCATTTTGGAGTGATTTTGTATGCTGGACGTCAAAGATCTTCAATTTCAGTACGGCATGCAGCCTGTTTTGAAGAATATCTCTTTTCATGTAGGCGAAGGCCAGCTTTGCGGCCTGTTTGGCCCCAATGGCTGCGGAAAGACGACCCTCTTCAAGTGCTGCCTGAAGTTTCTCAAGAGCCATGGCGGCCAGATAAAGGTCGACGGGCGGGATATAAAGGATCTCAGGATCGAGGAGATGGCAAAGCTTGTTGCCTATGTGCCACAGGAGCATAAGCCTCCATTTCCCTATCTGGTAAAAGATGTGGTGCTGATGGGGCGGACTCCCAGGTTGCGCAGCCTCTTTGGGACAAGCAAAGAGGATCGCCGGAAGGCTCTCTCTGCTCTGAAGCTTCTCGATCTGCAGGAGATCGCAGATAAGCCCTATAACCAGCTCTCAGGCGGCCAGCGCCAGCTGGTCCTGATCGCCAGAGCAGTGGCCCAGGAGACTCCTCTCATGTTTCTGGACGAGCCGACGTCGGCACTCGATTTTAGCAACCAGATCAGGATCTGGAGGATCATGAAGCAGATCGCCGAGAGCGGTGTGACAATCCTAGCCTGCAGCCACGATCCCAATCATGTCTCCTGGTACTGCGACAAGGTGGTGGTGATGAATCACAATCACATCTTGCGAGAGGGGCCGCCTCAGGAGGTCATCACGGAAACGGTTCTGGATGAGATCTACAGGAACGTTTGTGCAGTTAGGAACCTGGACGAGGCAAGGATGGTGCTGCCAAAAGAGGTGGCAGGCGGAAACCGGAAAATGATGTAATCAATGGTAGGAATTACGCAGCTGAACTATCCATGTCTAGTCTCATGTTATGGATGTCTCTAAATAGTGCAAATAAGTCTGCATTAAACCCAAAAGCGCCAAACTACAGTAGATTCATTGACACCATTCAACTCAACTGCGTAACTCCTAAATTGAATAACGTTAGGTGGAATCCATGATCAATTGGTCTGAAGAATGGAAGAAGTTCCGTGAAAGCTCGCCCTGGACTCAGGAACTCCAGAAAAAGGGGGATAACCAGTGAGGAATACTGGGACGGTTACAAATTCGGCGATAGAAACGAGGAGTATAATCAACTGGCGGGCTACCCTGGGCGTATCCTTGACCGCATGTTCAGGTTTGTCGGCCCGGACTCATCAGTCCTGGACATAGGCGCCGGAGCTGGAGCCTACACTATTCCACTGGCCAAAGAGGCACGGAAAGTGACGGTGGTGGAGCCATCGAAAGGCCAGATCGCCCGGCTGATTCGGCGAGCTGATCATGAGGGACTGGAGAACATTGAGGTCATAAACAAGCGTTGGCAGGACGTGGATAGGGCTGAGTTGGGGAAATACAATTTGGTCAACGCGGCCTACTGCTTCCAAATGCCTGAGATCCGGGAGGCGTTGCAGAAGATGTTAGATGTAACGGCAGGGGCTTTGTTTCTGGTCTCCCTGGTGGATCACGGCTTTGCCGATGTCTACGAAAGAGTATTTGACGAGAGGGAACGTGAGGCTGAGTATATCTATCTCTACAATATGCTGAACCAGATGGGCTATCCCGCCAACGTGGAGGTCATGACCCGCATCTACCAGATCCCTCTGGAGATGCAGATGGAGATACTGAGGAGCAGCTACGACTTCACTCCGGCGCTGGAGGAAAAGCTTATGGATCACCTGGCGGCAACTGGTCGGCTTGTGAAACGAGAGAATGGGGTCTGGGTGAAAAGAACGTATAAAGACGGAATGATCTGGTACCAGAAGGACTGATTTTTGCATTGATGACCGACCGCACAGGCTACATTTTCCGCCAGGCTCTCCGGTATTCCGTCTCCCTCTTTATCATAGTGACCATCATCTTCATCATTCCCAGGATGATGCCCGGCGATCCTTTTATAAGCGTGCTGGGAGAGGAGGTCTACTACCGATCGCCTGAACTTGTAGCAGAGCTGAAGGCCCAGTATGGTCTTGATCGCCCTCTTCCGGAGCAGTACCTCTCATATCTGGATAACCTGGTTCAGGGCAACCTTGGCTACTCCTTCCACTATTCCCAGCCGGTCTTGGATGTGATCAGCTACAAGATGAAGTGGACGTTTGTGCTTCTGATCCCTTCTGTTATTTTAGGCGCCATACTGGGAATCGTGCTGGGCTCGCTGGCCGGCTGGAGGCACGGCTCAGGCATGGACACCATTATAACCTCGCTCTTCCTCTTCGTCTACTCCATGCCTCACTACTGGCTGGCAATGCTATTTGTGCTCATATTCGCCTTCTACCTGAGCCTCTTCCCTTTGAGCGGCATCACAGGAGGCGGCCTGGCGGGTGCGGAGAAGCTGATGGATGTCATATGGCACATGGCCCTCCCCGTTTCTGTGCTGACATTATTCGGAGCTACCTACAACTACTTCATCATGAGAAGCTCAGTGTTGCAGGTCCTGGGAGAGGGCTTCGTTCTAACAGCACGTGCTAAGGGGCTTCTGGAGAGGGATGTTCTGTTCAGGCATGTGCTGCAGAATGCCCTACTGCCGCTGGTCACTGTGGTCGCCCTTGACTTCGGCTTCATGGTCTCAGGGGCGTTGCTGGTGGAGATAGTCTTCTCCTGGGGAGGCATGGGGACGCTTGTGTACGATGCCGTTCTGGCCAGGGACTATCCGCTGCTGCATGGAAGCTTTCTGGTGATCGCTGCTTGCGTTCTTGCGGCGAACTTTTTGGCGGATGTGATTTATGCGGTGATTGATCCTAGGATCAGGGTGGAATGAAATACTAGAACATAACCGTATGTGTTTAGCTACCCAGCTTTAGCCTCAGCATCTGTAAGCTGTCGACTCCCTTCAGTGGTCATGTAGCCAGCACAGTCATGAGCTTTTCATGAATAGTCGTTCCTTTGCTATTGCGCAATGTCCCTACGATCTTCCTCTGGGCAACATGTTCGCGAGTCGTCTTTTTAGCATTGTATTGATTATAAACCAAGTTATTTCTCATAAAATGCTATTAATTTTGTAAATAGTATGTCGCAATGCCGTATCAAAATCGATCATGAAGGTTGATCTAAAATCACTATTCCCTGCGTCGACTGCAAAAGATCTAGCTACTTAATTTCTTATAGCTTTTGTATGATATAAAATAGAATTTTAGTTATTTATTAATACAATACTGGAAACATTTATAACTAAGTTTGCGCCTTGGAAAGATTTGTAATTTGAATAAGCAAAGATCCGAGGTGGCTTACGGCAGTCAAGTTATTTATCAACTATCAAGAAGATGGGGATATTTTGCACTTGATGGATGATTACTATATACATCTTTTCAAGGGAACGACAGTTACCGCAAAATTAGGCCAATTCATTCCACCAATACTTTACCCGCATACAATATGCTATCGGGGACGTCATGAATAGCATAATAGACCACAGGATATTCTATTTTGCCCCTGAGGCAAGACGCTGGATCGCTATCACCTTCCTCTCCGGCCTGCTCGGATCTCTGGCCAATATTGCCATGTTGCTTTTTGTGGGCAGGATCATTGCAGGGATCTATGGCGGGCATACCCTCCACTCCATGTCTGATCTTTTCTTGGGCATGTTGCTGGCAATGATCCTTCGGGCAATATCGGAGTTATCCAGAGATGTCAGCTCCCAGCGCTCAGCAGGAGCGGTAAAATTCTCGGTACGTAGACGGCTCTATCAGCATATTCTCCAGCTTGGGCCGTCGTTCCTGGAGCACAAAAACACAGGAGCCTTAACCGCCACCATAGTTGATGGTGTAGAAGCTTTGGAGGCATATGTTGGGCTTTACATTCCTTACATTTGCCTGTGCCTGGTCATGCCATCCATCCTTTTTCTGGGATTTTCAATCTACGTGGACCTTCTCTCTGCTATCATCCTTATGGCCTTCGTGCCCCTTGTACCGCTCTCCATAATTATTTTTACCAATCTTGAAGAATGGAAGGTTGGCAGGAGAGTCTGGGAGACGTACAGAGAGCTGAGCGCCTACTTTTCCGATAGCTTGCAAGGGCTGACTACCTTAAAGCTCTTTGACCAGGTGGATGCCAGGGGGATTGGGCTGCACGAGCGAGCAGCAAATCTGGAGACAGCAATGATACATAGCCTGCAACTCTACTTTGGGGTGAGCTTCATCTGCGAGGTCATACCTGTCTTTGGTTACTCAACGACCTTGATCGTGGACTCTATCCGCCTGAGCAAGGGCGAATTGGAACTTGGAACCCTGATCACAGTGCTATTTGTGGGATCTCTCTTCTACGAGCATGTCTCCCATCTTCTGAACTATCACCACTACAGTCTTACAGGAAGACGAGCATTGGATTCAATATACGAGCTTTTGGAGACGAAACCGGATATATTGGATAAAGCAGTTGATCAACCTTCATCTATTGAGACTGGGATCCGTTTCGAGCAGGTCCATTTCGCTTATTCTGGAAATAGATCAGTCCTAAAGGATTTATCCTTTGAGGTTCATCCTGGAGAGAAGGTAGCCCTAGTTGGGGCAACGGGCGCCGGAAAGAGTACAGTAATTGATCTGCTATACCGCTTCCATGAGCCTCAGAAGGGGAAAGTCATCCTTGGAGGACAAGATATCAGAAGCCTTCCTCTGGAATACCTGCGCTCCAAAATGGCACTGGTGGCTCAAGATGCCTATCTCTTCTATGATACCGTTGAGAATAACCTGCGTCTTGGCAAGCCTGATGCTTCAATAGAAGAGCTTGTCCAGGCTGCTCGCGCTGCTAATGCTCACGATTTTATTCAGGCGCTTCCGCAAGGCTATAAGACGGTCATAGGCGAGAGGGGAACACGCCTGAGCGGAGGGGAACGTCAGCGTATTGCTATTGCTCGAGCTCTTCTCAAGGATGCGCCAATTCTCCTTCTGGACGAACCAACCTCCAACGTCGATGCTAAAAATGAGGCCAGCATACAGAGGGCTTTGGATAGTCTAACAGCCGGCAGAACAGTCCTCGTCATCGCCCACAGGCTGAGCACTGTGAGAAACTCAGACAGAATACTGGTGATGGATCAAGGACGAATCGTGGAGTCAGGAACCCATGAAGAGCTTTTAGCCCTCGGAAGGATCTACTCTCGTCTAACTGTAGCTCAATGCATAGAACCTTTGCCGGGAGACCCTAGGTCAATGTCTAGATCAATGTGCCGTCGACCGATAAGAATCGAAGAATGCGTTTCCCAGGTGGGCGATCATGATTAGGGAGATGCTAGACCAAAAGTGGGAGTTGATCCGGCTCCTGGAGCCAATCAGGCCTCATATGGATCTTATGACGCTTGCCATTGTCTCCGAAATACTAAGACAGATCTCCGGAATAGGAGTCGCTGTGCTGGGGGCAGCCCTCTTCGCGTCGGCAATCTCCGGCATGACAATCGATAACCTTTATCCATATGCGGGAGGGATGATCTTCCTCGGTCTTTCCAGAGGAGTCTTTGGCTATCTAGGGCCATATCTTTCTCATATTGCTGCCTTTCGCATGCTGGTATCCCTGCGAGATGAGTTCTACAAGGTCTTGGAGCCTCTGGCACCGGCAAAGCTTGATTCGAAGCGCACTGGGGATCTTCTCTCTACTGCAGTAGCTGACATCGAGATGCTTGAACTTTTTTTTGCTCACACAGCCGGACCGGCTGTTGTGGCGGTTGTCGTGCCTCTATCGGCTCTTGTCGTATTGGCAATCATAAATTTATGGCTTGCAGGCATATTACTCGTCTTCTTGTTTCTGGTTGCCCTACTGCCAAAGCTAGCCTTCTGGCTAGGCTCCTCATTGGGCGAGACGCTGAGAGCACAGCTGGCAATAGTAAACGCTCAGGTGCTCGACAGCCTCCAGGGGATGAGAGAGATACTTGCCTTCGGTTATGAAGAGATACGAAATCATGAGCTGGATAGAAATACGGCAGAATTAGTTAGACTGCAAGCCTATCAAGCACGCAACATAGGACTTCAAAGCGCGGCCAGCGTAACTTTTGTCTCGGTTGGCATCGTAAGTGTTCTTTTATCAGCCTCCATCCTGGTCATCCATGGCGAGCTATCTGCGGGATATCTGCCAATCTCAGTGATCCTTGCTTCAAGCGTCTTTATCTCTATGATGAGTGTTATCGAGATCTCCAAACAGCTCTCTCAGACTTTCGCTGGAGCCAGGAGGCTATATCTTCTCATGGACGAGCAGCCGGCAGTAATGGAAGAGGCCATAATGCCTATCGAGGATATGGTCATTCCATCCCTTGAATTCAATTGCGTTAGCTTCCGCTACTCACAAGAAGATCCCATGGTATTGAACGGATTGAGCTTCTTTGTGAGAGCAGGCTCCACAGTAGCACTGGTGGGTCTAAGCGGTGCGGGCAAGACCACCGTTGTGAGCCTGCTTCTTCGCTACTTTGATCCTGAATCAGGGAAAATTCTTTTGGGAGGAAGAGACTTGAAGAGCTATCCTCTTAGAGGACTTAGAAATCATTTTTCCGTGGTCTCTCAGGAGATCTTCCTATTTAATGATACCATTCGAGAGAATATCCGTTTAGGAAAGGCTAATGCGAGTAATGCGGAAGTGGAGGAAGCGGCTGTGAGGGCTAATATTCACGACTTCATAGTGGCTCTTCCCAATGGGTACGACACATTAGTTGGCGAGAGGGGTATTCGTCTCAGCGGAGGTGAACGCCAGCGAATAGCCATTGCTCGTGCTCTGCTAAAGGGGTCCCATATCCTGGTTCTGGATGAGGCCACCTCCAGCCTGGATGCGGAGACCGAAAAGGCAATCCATGATACAATTTCGTGCCAAAATAGCGGCCGTACCACGTTCATAATTGCTCACCGCCTAAGCACTGTAGTGGATGCTGATATGATTATGGTCATAAGGGATGGAAAAATTGTAGAATGTGGGGACCACAGGGATCTGTTGGAGAAAGGCGGAGTTTACGCTCGGCTGGTTGATAGCCAGAGCGGGTCTATATAACTAACCTGTTCTGCTCCGAGAGCGCGTGTTTCGTAGTTAGCTGGGCTGTTGACGGTTTATTATATCAGGGGCGCGAAAGGTCACGAGTACCCCGACTCTCAGGTCGGGGGTGAAGTAAACCCTCGCATGTTTTTTCATTCATTAGATCGCTTGAGAAAGCTGGATATTCGGTAGTCAGGACAGCGGCTGCTTAGAGGACAAGGAGGAGTATTTTCATATCAAAACTTGAAAGGAGGCAGTTCTTATAGGCTGTTCAAGCTTCATCCTGAATTGAAAATTTGATTGCGCTTGTCAATTACTTTTTGGTTGATATATAAAAGTCAAAGATTTAGGGACTGTATGGATTTGTGTAATGGGCGATGGTAAGAAGAAAAAAGCTAATTGTAGTTTATACATAAGATAAAAAAAAGCGAAATACTTAAATAATATGAATAAATAACTAGATAGTAGCAAATAACCTTAAGCGGTTTAAATCCGATAAAGGGTAAGAAAATAAAATGGAGGAGAAATAGATGGGGACGTATGTAAAACCCAAAGTGAAATTAGTTGTGGTTAGACCCGAACATACATGCCATTAATGGTGATGGATATAAGAGTCCGTTATCTGTTGGCGTTCCACTGCCTAACTTGATAGGCAGTGAGTTTTTTTACACAGGAGATACGTTATGTGTGGGGGAAATGAACTACTGGAAAAGACAAAGGGGTTGCGAGAGAGGGATCTTAAATCAAAGATGATTTTATATGATCCTGTAGCGTGTGTTTATGTGGACTTAAACGAAACTGCAAAATATATATGGGATCTTATTGATAAAAAAACATTAGATGAAATAATAGAGAATTATGCAAAATATTACGGAGTCGATCTCCAAATAGCAGAAACCGATGTATATTATGTGGTTGAAGAATTGGAGCAAAAAGGTATAATCAGTATAAACAGGTCAAAAGAAGTGAATCAATGAGTGATTTTTATCCTATAGAAGTTACATATCTAGTTACAAATGCATGTAATGCAAAATGTAAGCACTGTTACCTTAATGCAGGTCAGCCTCTTCCAAATGAGCTTACTTTGGAATATATAAAAAAATTATTTTCTGATTTATACGATGCGGGGACAATAAACGTGGAATTCAGTGGAGGTGAGCCATTACTTAGACAGAATTTTATAGAAATGATGAAAACTGCACAATCCGCTGATTTAACAATCTCAATCTGTTCAAATGGGCTATTGATTGATAAAAAAATGGCAGAAACTTTTAAGGATATTGGTGTGAAGCATGTGCAAATAAGCATTGATGGCCTCGAGGCAAATAACGATTTTTTGAGGGGTAAAGGCGCTTTTGAAGCGGCAGTCAATGCTGTAAAATATCTGAAAGAGGCAGAAGTAAAGACATATGTACGAACCACAGTAACACAAAAAACATTATACGAGCTTGATCAGTTAGTTAATCTAGCGATTGATTTAAACGCTGATTTGTATGGAGCGAAGCTCTTCCACGCCGTAGGTAGAGGGATAGGATATAAAGAAGATCTCATGCTAAATAGCGACGATATGCAGAAATTTAAAAATATTATTCGCAGAATTTCCGAAATTTATAGCGATAAAATCCATATATTAAGCGATAATCCTGGCTTTTTCGAGAGCAGCAAATCCCATGGACTCTCTGAAGATGAGATGAGGACATTTACATGCCAAGGAGGAAGATCCTGGTGTGTTATTATGCCAAATGGTGTGGTTACCCCCTGTGATATAATTCCTTTCTACGCAGGTAACATTCGTAAAGAAAAGTTCTCCGAAATTTGGGAAAAAGCAGCTGTTTTCAAAACTTTCAGAGAATTTGATCCCAATTCATTGAAAGGTGTTTGCGGTGGCTGTGAATATAGAAATATCTGTGGTGGTCACTGTCATGCTCTGGCACTGCTATTTAACGGAGATTTCTTCGGAAGTGATCCAACATGTTGGCGTGTAAGCAAAGCTGTACTGTAATCTCTACCCGTGCAAAGATGGCTAAAACAGCTATATATAATTTTATTTCACATGCAAAATGTTATGATTTCTATAGATTCTGTCGATCTCGTTGTGCCATGGGAAAATCGATATCAACTGACTATGCAACAATGCAACACCATCACGATATGCAACAGAACAGAGATTTTCAGGCATTAATACTGAACGCCAAGGAGTATGTTGGTTAATGGCAAATGAGACTTACTATCCCATGATGGTTAGCTGGGAGCTGACAAATGCTTGCAATCTCAATTGTATATATTGCTTTAACGACTCAGGCAGAGCATTTGAGAATGAATTAACTAAAGAAGAGATCTATAGCACCTTAAGAAGTCTTAATGATGCCGGAGTGATACGAATAGAATTCACAGGCGGCGAACCTATGATGAGGCAGGATTTCGTCGATATCATAAAAGAGGCATATAAACTGGATTTCATAATCTCGATTGCCTCCAATGGCACCGTTATTAAGAAGAATATAGCCTCTGTTTTAAAAGATATAGAGGTTGCACATGTGCAGATAAGTCTGGATGGCTTGAAGGAAACGCACGATTATCATAAAGGGCTAAACGGTGCTTTTGATCTGGTTGTTCAGGGAATCAAGATGCTTAAGGAACAAGACATACGCGTTCACGCCAGGATGACGGTGACAAAAAAGAACATTCTTGAGATAGAGGATGTCTTAAAACTTTCAGTAAGTCTTGGTGTAAACGAGGTCGGTATGATGCGAGTCTGGTCATCAGGACGGTCATTAGATGGCCAGCTCAATTTAAATGCAAACGAAATTATTGGTCTAAATTATGAAATGCAGCGTCTTATGGAATTATATAAGGAAGAGATCAACGTCAGGTACGATCATTGCGGATTTTTTATGAGAGAAGCTTTCCGGCCATTTAGGGAGAATAATGATAGAATATGCCAATGCGCAAGAACCACCTGCGTTATCAAACCTGACGGAATAGTTACTCCTTGTGAGATACTGACTATGAAAGCAGGAGACTTGAGAGCTGAAACCTTCGCTGAAATATGGAGAGACTCTTCAGTCATGGAGGAGTTTCGTTCCTTTGACCCGGACAACCTCAAGGGAACATGTGGGATATGTTCTGACAGATATGTATGTGGTGGCAATTGCAGAGCCTTGGCATTAATTCATCACGGGGATTTTTATGCTGAGGATACTTCCTGCTGGAAGGTCATGAAAAGCAAAATGGCGAAATGAAAAGCTAATTTATGATTGCAAAAATGTCTCTGAGGTGATACGAGTGATGAATCAAAGAACGCATTGGCATGGTGCTGGCGAATTAATCCTAATTTTCGCTTTGAGCATCTCAATCGTTTGTGTTAACGCATCAACGGTTAATGATAACAATACTTTAAAAATAGGCATTGCTAAGGTTTATGATAGAATTGGGTTTTTTTCGCCTGGCATGGGCCACAACTACTATCAATCCGTAATCTATCCAGTGAATAGCCCCCTGGTTTATGAGGATATAAGCGGAGAATTGAAACCTGCCCTAGCCAAATCCTGGGAGAACACGGATGGCGGTAAGACGTGGATAATTCATCTTGACGAGAAGGCGAAGTGGCATGATGGTCAACCTGTTACTTCTGAGGATCTGAAATTCTCAAGCGAATTTAATCGTAAAAGGGATTCCCGAGTAGATGAATTCATGAAGGAATATCTGGACAGTATCCAAACGCCAGATGAACATACATTGATCTACAAGTTAAAGAAACCGTTTTCTCCCTTCTTGAGCTGGTTGACTCCAGCCGGCCTATCAACAATTATTCCCAAACATATTTGGGAAGGAATAAGCCCTGAAAAAGCCGGAGAATCAGAGGATATGATCGGTTGCGGTCCATTCATCTTGGAGAAGTTCGATAAAGATAGGAATGTCATAGTCTTCAAATCCAGTGATAACTATTTTGGAGAGAAGCCTAAGGTCTCCAAAGTTGAGCTTCATATGTTTAAAGGAGAAGATACGATGCTCATGGCCTTGAAAAAAGGAGAGATCGATGTTGCAGGCATGATTAAGGGTTTATCAGTGCCTTCACTGCTAAACGAGAACGATATCAAAATCAAGGCTACGCCCAGCGGATCTGTGAACAATCTGATCTTCAACATGCGCAACTATCCATTGAATATAACTGCGGTGAGACAAGCAATGGCCTATTGCATAGACTACAACCAGATCACTGAGACCTCAACCCTTAATTATGGACAGGCTGGGGGCTATGCTCCGGATATATCACCCGATATGTGGTGGTTCAATCCCGATGCTACAAGATATACCAGAAACGTAACCACTGCGAACAGACTGTTGAACTCCGTGGGTTTCAACGACACTGATAAAGACGGAATTCGAGAGCTTCCAGATGGGCGTGATCTAGCGATCAATCTTTATGTTCCGGGACCTGATGCCAATTACATGAGAGTGGCTGAGATGATAAGCAAATATATGAAAGAGGCTGGCATAAAGGTGGAGGTCAGAGGAGTGGATTACTCTGTTTGGACGGACGAGTTCCTCTTCAAGCATACCTTTGATACTATCATCGAGGGCACTACATTGATAGATAGCCCGTTCAAGAGCGCTTACATCGATTTGATCTTTTGTGATATGCCCGGATATAAGAATGTGACACAAAAATTCATGAATTCGGTGGATTCGCTGCTGAGCGAGAGCTCCACAGAAAAACAGAAAAAGATCTCTTATGACATCCAACAGATGGTAGCAAAAGATGTTCCAGGTGTCTCTCTATATTCAACACAGATTATTGATGCCTACAGGTCAGACAAGTTTGGAGGGCTTGTACAGCTCCCCTTTGATGGTATCGTGAACTATCAATCCATGATCCACGCTGCCAAGGTGAAATAATGAGCCTTGGCAGTAGGTATCTTTTTATAAAACCATTTTATTCGGCAAGAGACTTTTGAACGTGACCGAAGTTCAGGCAATAGTCCTTGTGCACAGAGAATAATGTCAAGACATGTTTTCGATGATAAAACGGCATGGTTTCTTCTTTCCAGGTCCTTTCGATATCTTTTAACCTTCGTTTTAGTGGTTGTGCTTAGCTTCTTAATTCCCAGGTTTATGCCCGGAGATCCTGTAGTAAATCTGCTGGGGGGAGACCATGCCTATATTTCTTCAGAAGCAATGCAAAATATGAGGATGGAATTGGGCCTGGAAAAGCCGTTGTATTTGCAGTTCCTGATCTATCTAAACAGCTTGCTGCAAGGAGATTGGGGAAAATCCTTTCACTATGCTCAACCCATCCTCCCCATCATCTGCTACCGTCTACAATGGACTCTGGTCTTGATGATTCCATCAATAATCTTGGGAGCAGCGCTTGGAACGGTCTTGGGCTCTCTTGCCGGGTGGAGGAAGGGCGGGCAATTCGATATAATTATGTCCTCCCTTTTGCTCCTGCTTTACTCGACGCCAGGATACTGGCTGGCTATGCTTTTCGCTCTAATCCTGGGATTCTATCTGAATCTGCTGCCCTTCTATGGAATGACTTCTTCAGATTCAGTCGGACTTGAAAGAGCCCTGGATATCCTGAGACATATGATATTGCCAGCTTCGGTGCTAACGATATACAAAGCGGCTCACAATTATCTGATCGCCAGGGGCTCTATTATCCAGGTATCTGAAGAAGGCTACATCTTAACAGCACGAGCTAAGGGATTGGGAGAGAATGCAGTCCTATTCAAGCACGTGCTGAAAAACGCCATGCTTCCATTAGCAACATCAGTGGCCATGGACTTCGGATTCATGCTCTCAGGAACCATCCTTGTGGAGATCGTCTTCTCGTGGAATGGCATGGGCACTCTTGTCTACGACTCTGTGGTGACGAGAGATTACCCGATGCTCAATGGGTGTCTGATAATTATTAGCATCTGCGTTATTATCTCTAATCTGCTGGTGGACTTTTTCTACTATCTGCTTGACCCGAGAATCAGAGGTGGGGAGATCATTTGATGGAAGACAGGGATGATGAAAAAATCACTCTAAAAACAATCAACTTGGAGCGAGCCAGGTATGCGTTGGATGACTTCGGGCCGCGCGCTGCATGTTACGATTATTACATCCAGTCAGTCCCTGCGGCCAAGATGGCCGAGGCTGTGGCTTATGCTGCAGGATTCCAAGAGACCGATAAAGTGCTCGATTTGGCTTGCGGCACGGGATTTCTCTTAAAGCATCTTCCGGGAGATGGGTTGAGATGCGGACTGGATCTTTGCAAGGCGATGCTGCTCAAAGCAGGCGGAAATCATTTCCATCGGGTGCAGGCTCATGCTTGTGCACTTCCATTCCGGGATGAGACATTCGATGTGGTAGTATGTCTGGGCGCGATCAATATATTCGACGACAATGAGCTTGGGCTTCTTTTAAGAGAGATAATTCGAACCTTGAACAAGAGAGGATGTTTCGTTGCAGATGCGTCCATACTGCCGCACCCTTCCACTTTAGACCGGCTGCTACATCCATTGCTCAGAACATATAATCACCTGATCTCCACTGCCTGGAGATGTCCGGTAACAATCCAGTATCACAAAAGAGATATCGATCAACTTGGGACGATCTTTGAAAACCATTTTGAAGAGGTGGAGACATTTATGAGGAATGATCTAATCCGAATAGGCATGGGCGTTAAATACGGCATTGGGATAGTGGTGGGAAGAAAATGAGTGTGTTTTCAGGCAAACGCGCGGCACGTCTGGAGTTTTCCGGGTTACTCATACAAAGACCGAGCTGGCCGGTCCTTACCGGCCTCGTCCTGCTGGGCATCTTCCTCTTGCTGGCCATATTCGCGCCCTTGATCGCGCCATATGATCCTTGGGAGCCCGGAAGGCCATTCTTGCCTCCGAGCGGAGCGCATCCATTTGGCACCAATGACATCGGCCAAGACATATTCAGCGAACTTATCTTCGGTACACGCATCTCCCTCTTTGTAGGCTTCTTCGCCGCCTTCGTCTCTGTGGCCGTCGGCGCCCTTGTGGGTCTCTTCTCCGGCTACCTGCGCGGCGCAGCGGATGAAGTTCTTATGGGCGCAACAGATATCGTTCTCATCATACCGGCCCTGCCGCTCATGATCATCCTTGCAGCACACAGCAGCCCAAGCATCTGGAATATCATAATAGTAATCGGAGCCCTCTGGTGGACCTCTACCGCACGGGTGGTCCGCTCGCGAGTGTTGCAGCTGCGCGAGACGCCTTTCGTTGAGGCGGCCAGAGGTCTCGGCGCTGGCGATGCTTATATAGTCTTTCGGCATATTCTCCCCAACAGCCTGCAGGTGATCCTGGCAAAATTCATCCTGGCCGTGGCCGGGGCAATGCTTACTGAAGCCTCCCTGAGCTTCCTGGGCCTTGGTGATCCCTTACAGAAGAGCTGGGGGATGATGCTCAACTATGCTTTCTCTCGTGGCGGTTTCATCAACGGCTACTGGTGGTGGTATCTGCCGCCGGGGATCTGCATCTCTCTGGCAGTCCTGAGCTTTGTGCTCATCGGCTTCGGTCTTGAAGAAAGGGAGCAGAATGCGATGAAGGCTTCTCAGCTTTAGGTCCCAATGAGCTTCAAAGCCATTAAAAAATTGATGTAATACTATAACCGAAAAATTTATTACTAAATAAGACAAAACTAACAAAGCGTCCAGCGAGTCAACTTGGCCTCCGTCAAGTGAAGCTCAATAAACTTGAAGCCTTATGCCATTAATCCCTGGTTTGTCAGTGCCTTAGGGTACAAGCCAGGGACCTCTTCTTCATAATTTTATGCCTTGAGCAGCTTTGCGTTTATGGCTACAACCACTGTGCTGGCACGCCAGAACTGTACTTTCATCTGCGTCTGTCAGTGCCAGGACATCAGTCACGCCGAACCTTCCTTCCGTCAGAGTACCCGTTTTGTCGAAGATCTGGTTTCAAGGCCCCAACCGGGAGATCGACCATTTGGCCGTCTTTTATAAGATGAGCTTCGGAAGGCATTATCTTGATCAGCTCCTACCAGAAGAAAATCTCTCCTTGCAGGCCGAAGACTACTGCAGAGCTGTAAAAGTAGGCTGCACTGATCGCCACAGCGATCAAGGTCGTCATTCCAATATTGTCTTCCTTCACTTCTCTGAAAAAATCCCTGATGAATGGATGGCCTCCATAGAAATAAATAAGTGTAGATATCAGGAATAATGCGAAGATCGAGCCGGGAAAACCAGTCGATATCCAAAAAGACCTTAAATGAAGGGGGAAAGGACAGCGATAGGGACCGTCAGGATCGTCGATATAACGAATCTTCTCTTAAGATCATCTTACTCTATGGCTTTCATGTCCACATCGGTGTGTGTCATGGGACCTGCCCTTTTTGTCCATATGATGCATCATATGCTTCTCGCCAGTTCCAGGAAAATCTGATGTCCTGTTCATATCTGAGCACTATTATGTTCGTGCATGTGCTCTGCATCGTGGGCATGCAGATGCTCATGAACAAGCTTTCCGTGAACATGCATATGTTCATGAATTAGATTAGCAGAAAGCAGAAGCTCCAGGTCGTCAAGCACCTCTTTCGCATTCCCGTCAACCGCGATCCTGTGGTCTTCACTCATGACTACTGCTCTAGTGCTGATTTGCTCTACCAGCTCAAGGTCATGTGTGGTGGTAATTATCGTTTTTCCTGCTCTTCCCAGATCCTGTAATAGCTCTGTCAGCCATAGCTGGGTTCTGGGATCCAATCCCGCAGTGGGCTCATCAAGCAAAAGGATACTAGGATTTACAGCCAGAACAGCGGCAATGCAGACCTTTTTCTTTTCTCCACCGCTCAGTGTATGGGGCGCTCGGTCTTTGAGCTTGGATATACCTATCATCTCCAGGACTTCCAGCACTCTGGTCTTGACCTCTTCCGAGGCCATGTTGAGCTGAAGAGGTCCAAATGCAACCTCCTCAAATACAGTAGGTGAAAAAAGCTGAACATCGGATGATTGAAAGACAAAACCTACCCTGCTCCGGAAATAAGACCTGAATTCATTATCCTTAATGGTATCGAAGACCTCTTCGATTATCTTGTTATCGAAGGCATAGAATTCTCCAACCGTAGGATAAATAAGCCCATTCAAGATGGCCAGCAGAGTCGATTTGCCGCTACCGTTCGAGCCAATTATGGATATCTGCTCACCGCGGTCCACTTTAAAGCTGATATCTTTTAAAGCGTTAATTTTTCCAACGTATGTATATGATACATCTCTCAGGTCAAAGATCGTTCCCATGTTCATATCACCTGATGATGTTCTGGGAAACTAAAACCAGAACTATGCTGATGGATATCGCAATAGCTCCTGCGAAATAATCCCGATTATGCATTTTGAACTCCTGCATAATCTTAACATCCCCATTGAAGCCTCTGGACAGCATGGCCATGTGGATCTTCTCGCTCATGTCCAGAGACCTTATCAATGTATATCCTATTCGTCCTCCTACCCATTTCTGCTCCTCAAACATGCTTCTTGCCCTGATGGTTCGGGCTTTCTTGGCAACATACATCTCCCGAACGAGGTCCGTCAAAACGAAAATGTATCGGTAGGCCATGCTGAGTGTTAGAACATAGATCTTTGGAATGCCCACAGTTCTCAAGGATTTGAAGAGCATTTGCTGCGGTGTGGTGAGGAAGAGCAGAACTATAGCAGAGACACATGCCGCAACACGCACGATAAATACGCCCGCCGCATCGACTCCCTGCCTGGTGATATAGATGCTTTCCGGCAGCGGAAACGGACCCAGGTGGGCTCCGGGCCCTAGATACAATAGCTGAACCAAAGGATCTCCCGGAAAGAAGACGTTAAAGATCAAAGGCAGAATTATGACTCCCGAAAAGATTGGAATGAAGAGCCAGACCCGTTTGACGAAAAATCCGAGTTCGATCTTGCTAAGATATGCAATCATTAGGGAAAATGCGTAAACCAGGATCAGTATCTTCAGATTCCCTACCATGACCGTTGCGAATATCACGGCCATGATGGAAATCAGCTTTGTTCTGGGATCAAGGCTCTGAAGCAGCCCTTTTCTTCTAGAGAAGCTCTCGGTGACAAAAGCAGATTCTATGAACTCCAGTGTCTCATCGATCGTCCTGCCTATAAAGCTCTTTTTGCCGTGGTGGACTGCAGAGCAATTGCAGAGACTATTATCCACTTCTTTCATCCAGTCGGGTATCATGTCTTTCTCCAGCAAAAATGAGGCTTTAGTCTTTGACGACCTTCCTCCCTACGTAGTACAGGATTGCAGCTGAAATGGCCACTCCTATTACAGCTGCCAGAATATACCCTATAAACGGATCAAGCCCAGGAATGCTATAACCTGACAGGGGTGCGTTCCAGAGACGGGAGAGCTGATCCAGGCCAGGTGGCACAAAGCCAAGCCTATCTTTGAGCTCCTCAGGCGCCCATTCGCCGAATGCCGTGCCTGCTGCCAAAATGCCGAGAGGGGTCAAAATTATTAGCAGGATTATGCCGATAGCCAAGTTTCTTTTGCTTTTCTTAGATTCGGTCTTCTGACCTTTGATTTTCTCTCCATAAAACAGATCCGGATCCGTTCTCTGGATATAGAGGAAGATCAATCCAGAGACCAGCGCCTCCAGGATGCTGAAAGCAAATGCATGCTCAAAGAACATCGCCGGGACGGTCACGTTCAATGGATAGGGCATATATAGGGGCAATCCATTCGCGTTTTTATATAAAATAGGCTGCAATCCAAGGATTATGCCCACAAACGTCGCTGATGCCGTAAGGGATACCCAGCCCGCAATGGCTGCAGCTATAACCCTCCTACGTGATTCGATATTTGATCTTTCACTTATGATTCTATAGGCATAATAACCAACGAATGGCTGCAGAGTGGCCATGGCGAAGCAGTTGGTGGCATAGGTGGACAGGCCACCGTCTCCGAACATCAGAGCCTGAAGCGCCAGGGCTACAGATATGGCTATCACTGCCGCCCAGGGACCTATTACGATGGAAATTATCGCTCCACCCACTGCATGGCCGCTGCTGCCTCCGGGAACGGGCAAATTGAACATCATGATGACAAAGGCGAAAGCCGCAGAGAGCGCAAGCAGGGGAATCCTTTTTGTCCCCAGCGCGGTCAGCTTTCTTCCTGCGAAAAACCAGATTGGGATCATTATGATCCAGAAAGCAATAAACGTACTCGGCCCTAAATAACCGTCCGGAATATGCATTATTTCACCTTAAGGGATAAATTGATGAGGCCTCTTGATTGAGGCTCTAAGTTTATCTGCATCAATTTTATAGATCAATAAATGAAAACTGTATGTTTAAATTGCGGCAGTATTCCCTTTCCATGCTCATCTCTTGGCTTTTCCTTGCGGAGCAGATTCATGCGTCTCTTCCTGCCCCGCCAGGTGGTGAACTTCCGTGTGTTCATGAGCATGCTGATAACTATGTTCATGTTCGTGCTCGTGCATTTCTCCTCCGTGCTGATGAGGATGTGTATGTTCGAATACGTGTTCATGCGCATGAGTATGAGCCTCATCAGGCTTATGCTCGTGTGCGTGTGTCTCCTTCTTGTGCTCATTTTCAACCATTTCACTCACCTCATTGATTTGCACAGCCAAGATGTATTCTATTTAATATTTTCCAGACTGTATTCATACATATATATCATATATGTTATAAATAACTTTCGATCCTGTGACATTATTTAATACATCTCTGAAAATTATCGTACTATATGCTATGATATTGAAAAAAATTCATACTAATTCTCGCTTTTTCCCATTTAGATTTTAAGAAATGGCCTTGATTATCTGTTAGACATTTCGAAATATATGGTACATTACCACTCCAAATTTTAACTCTGTCGCGCTTTATCATGTATTTGCAAACTTTTCACATTATGTAATAATCTTATCGATATCTTTATTACAAAGGCCATCATCTTCCAATCATGCCCGCATTGGATACAGAGCTAAAAGAGGCCATCAGAGAAAAATGGGACGAATCATCTCAGAGCTATGACAGTTTCCATGGCCATGGAATAAAGAGCAAAGAGGAGCATGATGCCTGGAAGAATGTCTTTGAGACTGTGCTTCCCAAAGGCAGGCTTAAAATACTGGACGTGGGCTGCGGCACAGGAGAGATTAGTCTTCTCCTGGCGGAGATGGGATATCAGATCACTGGCGTAGATCTGTCCGATAAGATGCTGTCAATTGCCAGGTCCAAAGCCAAAGCCTCGCGGCTTAAAGCGCAGTTCTTGAGGGGAGATGCGGAGTCCCTGAACTTTGATGATGAAAGCTTCGATGCCGTAATAAGCCGCCATCTTCTCTGGACACTGCCCCATCCGGATTCAGCCCTGAGAGAATGGAAGCGAGTTTTGAAGAATGGGGGCCGGGTAGTAATAATCGACGGACTCTGGATGGACGGCTCTCTGGAAAATAAGCTATGGAGACTAATAAGTGATCTAAGCATCATTATCTTGGAAAGACAGAACCCCCGAAAAGGCTGGTACTCGAAGAAGACTGAGGCGGAGTTGCCTCATCCGCACGGCATGGATGCCCAAAGGGCAATGACTTATCTGGAAGAAGCTGGATTCGATGAAATAGACCAAAAAATTCTTGATGATATCAAAGATCTCCAGAGAAAGCACATGCCCTTTTCTCAAAAAGTAACTTACAATGCGAATTATTACATGATCTATGGGAAAAAATAAAATTCTCGATATAGAACATCAGAAAGAATAACTGAAAGGATCTGGAACAAATATATAAATAGGAGCTAAAAAATGGAAATAAGGAAATTCTGGTTGTGCCTGGCGATAGGCGTTCTTCTGATGGCCGCTTTGCCTCTGGTCAGTGCAGAGCAGACAGGAAAGACGCTGAACATCGCTTTGGGAAAAGAGCCGGACGATCTGAACCCAATAGCCAATACCGGCCATGGAGACTTTTACGATATCATTAAGGTCTTCAGCGGCCTCTTGAAGTCAGATGATAAACTGCAAATGGCGCCTGATTTGGCGGAGTCATGGGAGATGTCTTCAGACGGCAAAACCTATACATTCCATCTCAAGAAAGGCGTTAAGTGGCAGGATGGAAAGGATTTCACGGCTGATGATGTCAAGTTCACATATGAATTGTTGAAGAGCGGAAAATGGACTTCGATCTTTCCCGTATCTTCGGAGTTCAATGTAATAAACGATATTTCCATTGTTGATCCCAACACTGTGAAGATCACTCTCAACGAGGGGGTAGTCTCCTTCGGAGAACGGTTCTCTCTGCCCATACTGCCAAAACATATCTTGGATGGGTTTGATCTTTCCAAGACGGATTTCTGGCAAAAGCCAATAGGCACAGGCCCTTACAAGTTTGTGAGCTGGAAGAAGGGCGAAGAGCTTATCTTTGAGGCAAATCCGGATTTCTATGGTGAAGCACCAAAAATAAGCACGTTGAAGTACGTTTTTGTTCCTGATGAATCCGCCAGGATCAGTCTTCTGAAGAGTGGCGAAATCGATGCCATCAAGATCGATCCCAGATCCATGAAGACTCTGGAAGGGACAAAAGGCATAAAGATCTACTCAGAACCTTCTGCAAACTGGTATGCACTCAACCTGCCCAGCAAAATGTGGCCTTTCGGGACCAAGGAGGTTCGCCAGGCCATAGACCTCGCTATAAACAAACAGCAGATTCTCGATATAATTTTCAAAGGTCAGGGCGAGCTAGCCTATGGACCATTCAGGAAACAGGACTGGGTATATAATCCGGACATCGCCTTTGCTTACGATCCTGCAAAAGCAAAGAGCCTTTTAGCTAATGCCGGCTTCAAGGATTCGAACGGCGACGGCGTTTTGGAGAAGGACGGAAAGAGCCTGGAATTCCAGATGATATATCCCTCGACCGAAAGCGAGCGAAAGGATATAGCTATCGCTGTCAAGACTGATCTGGCAAATATAGGCATCAAAGTGGAACCTGTGGGCAAGAGCTGGGATGAGATCTCTCAAGAGCTCTACCGCAGCAGCTTAATTGTTGCAGCCTTCGGATCTCCATTTGATCCGGATGACAACAACTACCAGCTCTGGAGTTCCAAGTTCATCGGAGACGGATGGTGGAATCCTGCTTCGTACAACAATCCTGAAGTGGATAAGCTTCTCGAGGACGGCAGGACTACCTTTGACAAGGAACAGAGAAAAGTGATTTACCAGAAGCTACAAACGATACTCGCTGATGATCAACCGGTTGCTTTCATAGTCTTCTCCAATTATGTCTACGCTCTCAACGATAAGATAGCGGGGGTCGTGCCCAGAAATGGGCCTCATGGACAAGGCAACAACGGTGGAATTAACGGCGAGCTGTGGTGGAATGTAGAGCAATGGGATAAGGAGTGAAATCGAATTGGACAGCGGCCTGGCTCGATACGTTATAAGGAGGGTCTTACAGATCCCTCCACTTTTATTTGGAATATCAATCCTGGCATTCCTCATCTTCTATCTGTCACCTGTGAATCCTGTAGTGGCCTACTTAGGGCTGGTTACAGTTCAGAAGATGCCTCCCGAAGATATCGTTAAGGTAGAAGAACAGCTAGGCCTGGATAAGCCTGTATATGAAAGATATCTATTATGGCTGGAACATATCGTTCAAGGCGACTGGGGATTCTCCTACATCAAGAAGAGGCCCGTTCTGGATGTGATACTTGAGAGGTTCCCGGCTACGCTTTTGCTCACTTTTACCGGATACGGCCTGAGCATGGTCCTGGGAGTGATCATGGGTCTTGCATCCGCAAAAAAAGAAGGATCGCCATTGGATCGCTTTTTGCACCGTCTCAACTACATTATGTACTCAACGCCCACATTCCTTGTAGCTCTCCTGGCCATGCTGATCTTCGCTGTCTGGCTGGGCTGGCTGCCTTCATCCCGCATGGTCTCTGTCGACGAACCTGTCTCTTTCTGGGCCTATAACCTTGATAGGCTCAGACATATCATCCTCCCTGCAACTGTATTGGCAGTCAGCCATTTGGCGGTATTCTACACCTACATCAGGTCCGGCTTATTGGAGGCTATGAGAGACGATTATATCATAACCGCCAGGGCAAAAGGGCTTGATGAAAGGGCTATACTTTATAGACACGCCTTACGCAATTCATTGCTTCCTTTTGTAACCCAGATCGGACTCGCAATTCCTCTTTTAATCGGGGGAAGCGTCGTTGTGGAGAGCATCTTCGCCTGGCCGGGCATCGGGAAGCTGACATACGATGCAGCTCTGAGAGCAGATTATATGCTTCTCATGGGGATGACCTTGTTCACGAGCATTCTGGTCATCATCGGAAACCTGATGGCTGATGTAGCCTACGCGATTCTGGATCCCAGAGTTAAATATAATTGAGATGAATGCAATGGAGAATATACGATACGGTTATCCAGGATTGATTGTGCTGGTGATATTGGCGCTTATTGCTATGATGGCACCTCTTATATCATCACATGATCCTGTAAAGGCCAGCTTGGGCGAGCCGGATCAAGCTCCATCGTTAAACCATCCATTTGGCACCGATTATCTGGGCAGGGATCTCTTCTCTCGAGTTCTCTACGGAACAAGAGTCTCCATGCTGGTCGGCATCTGTGCTGCAGCCCTGACTGTATTTCTTGGAATGCTGATTGGTCTTTCTGCTGGATACTTCGGCGGAATTGTGGATAGCGCGCTGATGCGTTTTGTTGATATCATATATTCGCCGCCAGAGACCATTTTGCTCATGGTTCTGGTAACCATATTCGAAAGAAACGTTTGGAGCATCATTTTGGCCATCGCATTTACACACTGGATGAGTACGGCCAGACTAGTGAGAAGCGAGACACTATCCATCAGGCAGCGGCCTTTTGTCGAGTCGGCGATATCTTTGGGCGCTAAAGACAGCTATATAATCTTCAGGCACATAATGCCGAATTTGCTCTATATTGCTGTAGTTTCAGTAACCCTGATGACCGCTCATGCCATCCTTACAGAGTCCTTCCTAAGCTTCCTGGGACTGGGCATCCCCCCTCATCTGCCAAGCTGGGGAAATATGCTAAATGAAGCCCAGAGAGATATAATGCGGGGTATTTGGTGGACTACCATCTTCCCTGGGCTGATGATTGTAATCACTGTATTCTCAATCAACCTATTAGGAGAGGAGTTGAAGCTCAGGCTGGCACCTAATAGAGAGATGAGGACGGAGATGTAAAATTTATGTATAGTTCTTTTGGCGTATTATTGCCTTGATTTATGAGATGATTTGTTAAAACTATATTTTATTCATTTATTATCAAATGTTATTAAAACCGAAAGATTTATTACTAAGACCTCGGAGACGAAGTAATTAGTATAATTCCGGATGAGGATTTAAATGATATTTAAAAAACGAGCGCAAGAACATATGGCTGCGTCACTTTCAGCCTTTGTCCAGGTCTTATGCTTTGTCTTCCTGGTGGCAGCGCCTGCGATGAGCGCGGATTCATCAGGAAAGACCATAAACATAGCATTGGACAGCGAACCGGACAGCTTGAATCCCGTTGAAAATACCCATGAGGTAAGCGCCTATGATATCAATAAGATATTCAGCGGCCTTCTCAAGTCCGATGAGAATCTACAAATGGCGTCGGATTTGGCTGAGACATGGGATGTTTCTTCAGACGGCAAAGTCTACACCTTCCACATCAAAAAGGGAGTAAAATGGCAAGATGGAAAAGACCTGACCGCTGATGACATAAAATTCACCTATGATACTGTCAAGGACGATAAATGGATATCGGTCTTTCCGGCAGTCTCATCCGACTACAAGTTAATAGATCAGGTCACCGTTGTAGATCCGTACACTGTAAAGTTCACCGTCCAGAAGGCTATCGTTCCCTTTGTGGAGAACTTTGCACTCCCTATCCTTCCCAAGCACATCTTAGACGGTCAGGATCTATCAAAGACCGATTTCTGGCAGAAGCCAATAGGGACAGGACCCTTCAAGTTCGATAGCTGGACGCACGGGGAAGAGCTTGTTCTATCTGCCAACAAGGACTACTTTGGCGGTGCTCCAAAGTTTGAGACGCTGAGATATGTCTTTGTTCCGGATGTCAATGCAAGAATCAACCTCCTGAAGACTGGAGAGGTGGATGCCATTCAGATAGATCCTCAGAATATGAAGACTCTGGAGGGTGTCCATGGAATCAAAGTCTACTCAGTGCCTTCTGCCCAATGGTATGCCATGAACATGAATAATTCGAAGTGGCCCTTCAGTATCAAGGAAATCAGACAAGCTATAGGCTACGCAATAGACAAACAGAAGATTGTGGATACAGTCTTTATGGGTCAGGGCGAGCCTGCATACGGGCCATACAGCAAGGCCAGCTGGGTGTATAATCCTGAAATAGAGCATCCCATGGATGTGGCAAAGGCCAAACAGCTCCTAAAAGAGGCAGGTTTCAGCGATACAAATGGAGATGGAATCCTGGAAAAGGACGGCACTGATCTGGAGTTCGATATACTTTACCGAACCAATGAGCTGATTCGGAGAGACATTGCCATCGCAGTACAAACAGATCTCAACAGCATAGGCATGAAAGTCAATCTGGTCGGAAAAAGCCCGGGCGAGATGACCAAAGTAATGATGCACGAGAACTTCCTGAGAGCCGGGGGCAACCCCATGGACCCGGACGATTACAACTACAACGAGTTCAACTCTGCATTCATAAATGTGGGAACCTCTAATCTGGCATCATATTCCAATCCTCAAGTGGATAAGCTTTTAGAGGAGGGAAGAACCACATTTGACAAGGAAAAGAGAAAGGAGATATACCAGCAATTGCAGACCATCCTGGCTGAAGATCAGCCCACGGCCTTTATAGCATTCGGCAATACTCTCTATGCCGTCAGCGATAAGCTTACCGGCATCAAGCCAAGAAGCGCTCCGCATGAGCACGGCGGCATCACCGGTGAGCTATGGTGGAATGTAGAGCAATGGAACAAGCAGTAAGGCCTTGTCGAATAACAGATAACTATGGGAGGATCTCGTAGATCTCTCCCATTTTATTAGGGATATACATACCATGATTTCACATCCGTCCAAATCCATTGAAAGGCGTCTCCAAATCTCTCTGGCACTGACAGCATTCATATTGATTGCTGAAGTCGTTGGAGGATGGTGGACAGGAAGCCTTGCCCTTCTTTCAGATGCAGCACACGTATTTCTGGATATCTTTGCTCTGGGACTCAGCTATTCGGCTCTTCGCCTATCCTCCCTTCCCGCAGATGAACATTATACTTACGGCTTCCACCGTTTCGAGGTATTCGCATCTTTAATTAACGGCATCACCCTCGTCCTGGTTTCAATCGGCATCTTCTGGGAGGCCTACCACCGCTTGCTGATGCCTGAGCCGGTCAAAGGTCCTGAGCTGCTTCTAATTGCCATTCTGGGACTGATAGTAAACCTCTTCGTGGCACTCGTTTTAGGAAGCCACCACCATGAAGAGCATGAGGATGCCAATGTCGAAAGCGCTCTGCTCCATGTTCTGGGCGATGCAGCATCTTCGGTGGGCGTTATTGCAGCCGCAATCATAATCTGGCGCACCGGATGGACGGTTGTCGATCCTCTGGTAAGCATCCTGATCGGCGTGATAATCCTCGCGGGCTCCTGGAGGGTCATAAGATCATCGGCGCATATTATGATGGAGGGAACGCCGGCATGCTTCGATCTTAAAGACGTAGAAGAGATGATGAGACACTCTTCTGGGGTAACGGATGTGCATGATCTTCATGTATGGAACCTCTGCTCACATCATGCCATTCTCAGCGCCCATGTTGTGATAGCTGAGGATAGCGCTGCCCGAGCCCAGGAGGTGATGGACGAGCTGAGCCGCCATCTCATGGACGACTTCGGAATAGAGCATTCCACTTTGCAGATGGAGTTCAGATGCTGCGGAAAAGAATCCGTATGCAGAACCAGCAGCTTGCACTCTAGCGACTTGATCAATTAAATTAATCTCTTAACTTCTTTTGAACGAGGCCATATTGCGTGATTGATCTACATCTAAATTAGCAGTTAATGCTACGATAATAGAAAGATTTATTACTAAAGTCGCGTCCTTCGCAGTATAGTATTAAGGCCGAAGGAGGGTCCGCAATTGAAATGCAAAGACAATAAATCAAAAAAACGGAAAGCGACTTTGGCTGTTCTCGCATTGCTTTTCGGCACTATTATCTTCTCAGTAATGCCTATTGGAAATGCCCAGACTGCAAAGACGCTGAACATAGCGCTGGCACAGGAGCCCGATAATCTCAATCCCGTATCAGATGCCAACGCTTACGACATTATGAAGATCTATAGCGGCCTGATCAAATCCGATGAGAACCTGTTGATGGTTCCTGATCTTGCCGCATCCTGGGAGATTTCAGCGGACGGAAAGATCTACACATTCCATCTGAAGAAAGGGGTGAAATGGCAGGATGGAAAGGATTTCACGGCTGATGATGTCAAGTTCACTTATGACTCTGTCCGCAACGATAAATGGGTATCCGTCTTTCCTGTCACCTCTGAGTACCAAAATATAGAGGATGTCTCTATCATTGACCCGAGCACTGTGAAGTTCACCCTCAAGGAAGAAGTTGTGCCCTATCTGGAGCGCTTTGCTCTGCCTATCTTGCCGAAGCATATCTTAGACGGCCAGGATCTGAGCAAAACCGATTATTGGCAAAAACCGATCGGCACAGGTCCCTTCAAGTTCGATTCCTGGAAGCATGCCGAGGAGCTTGTTCTGACAGCCAATCCCAACTATTTCGGAGAGGCCCCTAAGGTCAGCACTCTGAGGTACATCATCGTGCCGGAGGCAAACGCTCGTGTCAATTTGCTTAAAACCGGCGAGGTCGATGCCATAGAGGTCGACCCTCAGACCATGAAGACTCTGGAGAATGAAAAAGGAGTTAAGATCTATTCGGTCCCATCTGCCCAGTGGTACAGCATGAACATGCCGAACCAAGAGTGGCCTTTCAACATCAAAGAGGTGCGCCAAGCTATTGGCTATGCAATAAACAAGCAGCAGATAGTGGATACTATCTTCAAGGGCCAGGGAGTTCCGGCATATGGCCCAATAAATCCAAAGAGCTGGGCATATAATCCAGATATCGCCTTTTCCTATAACACTGAGAAGGCCAGGCAGATCTTGGCTCAGGCAGGATTCCAGAAAGGAAGCGACGGCATATTGCAGAAGGACAGCAAGAAGCTGGAGTTTGACATTCTTTACCTGAGCAACGATCCAGTAAGAAAAGACATCGCCATTGCTGCAGCATCAGATCTTCAGGCACTCGGAATCAAAGCCAGCCCGGCTGGGAGGAGTTCAGACGAAATGAAGGTCGAAGATTGGCACAAGGTGATCATCCGGGCAGGCGGCAACCCGATGGACCCCGATGACTACAACTACAAGGAGTTCAACTCCAAGTTCATAGGTCAGGGAACATGGAACCTGGCGTCCTATTCCAATCCTGAGGTCGATAGCCTCTTAGAGAAGGGAAGGACAACCTTCGATCAAGATCAGCGTAAGAAGATTTACGAAGATCTGCAGAAGATACTGGTCGAGGATCAACCTACAGCATTTGTAGCCTTTGGAAACACCATTTATGCCGTCAGCTCAAAGATAACCGGAGTCAAACCGCGTCCTGCTCCCCATGAACACGGCGGACTAACCGGTGAGCTGTGGTGGAATGTAGAACAATGGGATATCACAAAGTAAGAGGATTCGACCTCTTCTCCTCTTTTTTATGAATAATTTCAAAACAGTAGCAACCTTTAATACGAAGTATAGAATATGTAAGCGAAATGACCTTGCTCGATATAATAAACCTGAAAGCTCATTTTCCAACTTCTGACGGCATGGTAAAGGCAGTGGATTGCGTCGATCTTTCACTAGGGGAGAGAGAACGGTTGGGGCTAATCGGCGAGACTGGGTGCGGAAAGACCGTCCTTGGCATGTCCATAATCCGCCTGCTTCAGCCAACTACAAGGATCGATGGGCAGATCCTCTTCAGAGGAAAAGATCTGCTGAAGCTGTCTGAAGAGGAGATGAGACGAAATAGGGGAAAAGAGATTGCCATGATACTCCAGAACCCGACCACATCCCTCAACCCTGTTTTAAAGATCGGAGACCAGATCGCCGAAGCCATACGGCTGCACCAGGGGCTTAATAAAAAGGAGGCGAGACAAAAAGCTGTGGAAGTGCTGGAATCGGTCAGAATCCCTGAAGCATCAAAGAGGGCTAACCAGTACCCTCATGAGCTTTCTGGAGGTATGAAAGAGCGGGCTATGATCGCTATGGGTCTGGCCTGTGATCCTTCTCTGATCATCGCAGATGAACCGACCAAGGGCCTCGATATGGATACGAAAGCCCAGATCGTTGATCTCTTGAAGAAAGTGACTGCGCGAAAGTCCATGCTTATAATAACCCACGATCTGGGCGTTGCCGGTCAGATTTGCGATAGGATAGCCGTCATGTATGCAGGAGAACTGCTGGAGGAGGCTGGCTCTAAGGCCATTTTGAACCATCCTGTCCATCCCTACACTCAGGGGTTTATCAACTCCCTTCCAAGCAGGGGTCTTTTGCCCATTCGGGGCTCCAGCCCATCGCTGATCGATCCTCCTCATGGATGCCGGTTCCATCCTCGCTGCGATAGGGCATTGGATATCTGCAGGAATAAGCATCCTGAGATGATCCGGCTTGAAAACGATCACTTGGTGAGGTGCCACTTATGCCATTGATCCGGGTCGATGATTTAAAGAAGGATTTCTCCTCCGGGCTGCTGAACAAGCAGCACACGACTGCGGTAGACGGCATCTCCTTCTCAATTGAGAAAGGCGAAACCTTGGGCCTGATAGGACTCAGCGGATGTGGAAAGACGACCGTAGGCCGCCTGGTGCTCAGGCTGATCGAGCCCACTTCAGGGCGGATAATATTCGATGGGACCGATATAACTAGGCTTAACAGAAGAGAGATGAGACCACTTAGGCCGAGGATGCAGATGATCTTCCAGGACCCTGAGTCGTCCCTGAATCCCAGGATGAAAATAGGTGAGAGCATAGCTGAGCCATTCAGGCTGGGGCTTCGAGGAAAGATGAACAAGGGCGAGATCAAAGATCGTGTTTTGGATCTGGTGGATACCGTTGGCCTGAACCCAGAACATGTCAACCGCTTTCCATATCAGCTCAGCGGCGGTCAGAACCAGAGGGTTGTTCTGGCCAGAATACTGGCCATAAATCCTGAGTTTATAGTAGCAGATGAGCCTACTGCCTCTCTCGACGTCTCAGTCCAGGCCCAGATACTGCGTTTGATAATGGATCTGAAGTATGAGTATAATCTGACGATGTTGTTCATCTCTCATGATCTGGAGGTTGTTCAGCATCTGAGCGATAGGATAGCGGTGATGGAGAAAGGGCAGATCATCGATATCAGGGATATCGGCTGATTATCGCCGACAAGATCAGTACAGCTATGAATAGAAGGCAGGCCTGATATATATTACCAGATTTATTGCTTGCTCTTTCTTCAGGCTTTCCATCGGGCCTGCTGAAGTATACCGTTTGATTCGATATGTTCACTGACGCATGTACAATCTTTTTCTCTTCTTTCACATTTATTTCCAGCTCTGGCACAGATGTTTCAAACTTGTTTCCACGAACGTCCCGATAGGCGATAGTTGCAGGTATGATGAACTCGCCAGCATTAAGACTACGCACGCAGTATTCCAGAATTTGTTTCTCACCCGGAGGCAGGATAAAAGATCCGCTGGTCTTTCCCCACACGGGCGATAGATCACCGGGAACGTCCTCCCGGAAAGATACCTCCGCCTTTCTGTTCCCTGTATTGTTGAACTCTGTTGAGACCACGATCTCTTTTCCCACGTCGGCAGTTGAGGGATAGGCCACCTTCTTGACCTCGACGAACGGCCCCATCACATCAACAACAGGTCTCTCAGACCGGATGGTGTGAGTTTCGTTTCCGAAGTTATACTCAGCCTGTGCTCCAGGCAAGATCAGCCCCATCCCGGGCTTTACGGCTATGAGGTCATAGTTGAAGATCTTTGTTTCTCCGCCGGGCAATTTGAACTCCCATTTCAAAGGGGAGTTGGTGCTGAAATCAGGTCCGGTCGAGTCCGACAGCTTGATATTCAGGGTTCTCTCTCCCATATTGCTGATCGAGTCTGTGGCGTAATATGTTCTCCCAAATTCCTGGTCATCCTCAACAGTTTTGTGGAGCTGGACGGACCCGGATATTAAAAACGTTGTTCCGCCAAATGATAGGCCCGCATTTCCATCCATATCGGTGTATCGGGCGCGAACCCTGACAAGGACCTCTGCAGGCTCGGCAAGATAGGGTGCCCTGAGTGCGATCCTGATCGGATCGACCTTCTGGGTATGTACATCATCATCCCATGATGTTCCTGCTTTCAGTGTCGATCTATTGTAGTCGGCAGTCGCTATAGAAGGATTTGAATCCAGGATTATTCTCAGTCCTTCCACATCGATCACGCCAGTATTCTCGATATTAAGATCCAAATTGATAAAGTCGCCTCCATTGTAGACATCCTTGTCAGAGACGAGGAGGAGAGATACATCGGGCTTGGCTGCAAGCTGCATCCTTACAACTGCATATGGCTCTTCTCTGAGACCTCCCATGACTATCTTATCTGCTGAGACCTTAATCGAGTCGTTCAGCGAGAATGACTCGCCGGCATATAAAGGCCAAGTGGTCAGAGAGATATTATCCCTCTGGAGATCCACAAGGATCTTTGGAGAACCGGATTCCTCAGTTGAAAAATCATCCAGATTCAAACTGTAGTTTCCCATTATCAGCCTCTCCCCCCAATGAAGTTCCCCCTCGACCCCTTCGTTCCAGATCACTGCGTTGACAGCGACAGTCAAAACCAACAGGCTCAATAAAACCTTAAGCATGTGAACGTCCGAAGATCAGGTAAACGGCCAATCCGACTAGAGCCAGATAGACATACAGTCCATATCCATCGTCAATGGCTTTTGCAGTTTTGATCTCTTTTCCTATCGTATAAGTGCTGCTTTCAGCAGAACTATCGCTGTATGCTTGGGGCGTTCCAGAATTCTCTGAGGAGACGGCTGAGATACCTGATGAAAAGCTGTTTGAAGTATTGCCTATCGTATTTGTGGATGGATCGCTTTGATTATAGGCTGATGTAACATCTTCGTTACTGGAACTTGCACTCATTTCATCTACAGAATATGCCCGCGGCACTTCAGGCTCGGGAACGGATTTTTTCGCTTCAAATGAAACGCCCTCCGGTGCATAAAAGGTGACAGTATCGTCCTTATATACAGTTATCTGTTTCCTCTTTTCATATTGAATTTTGGTATCTTTATCCTGCCATCTCACTGACAGATTGTGACTCCCTTCCTCAAGATCCTGGGTTCCAAAATCGGATGTGCTGTCTTTATCGATGTCTATGCTTTTCTCCAAATTATCGTCCACATAGAGGTCGGCCGTAAGGTCCTTCTGGTTCTCGTTTACCAGCTTCACTTTGATATCGTACTTTTCCGGTTCCTCATGTTTTGATGTATATAGATTGATGGGGGTCTCCCCTTGAATCTCTTTGATCTCCTCGGCCTCATAGGAGCTCTTGGTATCCTCGTCCCACCAGGTTATCTTGAAGTCGTGAGATCCTGCAGGAAGAGGGTAAATGTTAAACATCTTTTCCGAATCGGAGGAGACATCATTGGCGTCCTTCAGGATTGAATCTATGAACAGAGAGACCTTCAAGTAGTCGTCATCCCTGTTAAAAACATAGACATGAACATCACATGGCCCATTGAATTTTTGATCAGTGGAATTATTAAACTCATTATTGGAGATGTTTATGTCGGCGGCTTGGATTATATCTGATGTATTTTCCAGAGCATTGGATACATCGAAAAGAATAACCACTATCAATAACGACATTGTTATCAATGCCGCCATTTTATCAGCTTTCTGGAGAAGCGATACGCTCATGTGCATATGATATTAAGGGATATAACATAAATAACATATGGTTATGAATTGATAACACGATATGCTATTAATTTTCTAAATCATACATTTAAATTCCTTTATTTTAATTCGATAAGCGAAAAGATTATCTAAGTGATGTGGATTAGTTCAATTAGAGGATGATATCTTGACCGATCTGGCGGTCCAGCTTCTCATAATAGAAGGAATTCCCTCCTTAGTGCTGGTGTACTATCTATATCATAAAAAGCGCATGTACATGCTGGAAAAGGGCATATTGGAAAAAAACGACCCGAAGGTGAGATCTGAGCGCAGGATCATCAACGGCCTTTTCTTAACTCTGGCTGGAGTATTCATGATAGTTGCTCCTAACATCGCCGCTGTTATGGGAATCGAGGCAGAGCTTAATTTCGAGCTTCTCCTGGCAAGCTTGATCGTTCTGTGTGCTGGTCTGTCCATGTTGATAGCTGGAGAGGTTCTGAAACTCAAATCCCGCCGTCAGTACGAGCCTGATGATCTGGCGAAATGAAGCCAGCTTAAAGGGCCTTAATCCTCTCCTCAGCTCTGGGGTCCATTCTGTCCCTCAATGATTCTCCTAAAAGGTTGAACGCCAGAACGGCAATGGTTATAGAAAGTCCCGGAAAGATCATGATCCAGGGGGCTGCCCTTACGAATGGGCGTCCGTCGCTCATCATTGATCCCCATTCCGGTGTGGGAGGCTGGATGCCCAGCCCAAGGAAGCTTAAGCTGGCCGCCCCAAGAATTGCATATCCCACTCCAAGAGTGGCCATAACCGCCAGCGGTGGGATTATATTGGGCATTATATGACGATAAACGATATAAAAATCAGAAGCTCCCAGGCTCGTCGCCGCCTCTAAAAACTCTCTTCCCTTTAAAGATATAATCGTTCCTCTTACCAGTCTTGCAAATCCTGTCCATTCCACCAGGATCAGGGATATCATCATGTTGGCCAGGCCAGCACCTAAGAATCCAACGATGGCCAGAGTCAAGAACATGCTGGGAAAAGCCAGAAAGGCGTCGACTATGCGCATAATTATCTCATCTACGAATCCGCCCAAGTAGCCTGCAGTACATCCCAGGATTATGCCGATAAGCGCCGATAATAGTACTACCGAGATTCCAATCATTAGAGATGTTCTCGCTCCGAATACGACTCTGCTTAATATACATCGTCCAAGGTGATCGGTTCCTAAAGGATACACCAGTGAGGGAGAAATCAGTCTATGTGCGGGCCTGACCTCCTCAGGGTTGTGCGGTGCAAACAAACCTGGAAATATCGCAATGGCGGCCAGCAATACGACCAGAATAGCTGCCAGGGCGATTTTGAGATCAATCTCTAATTTCATATTTTATCCTTGGGTTCAGATAATGGTAAGCGATGTCCACGACCAGATTCACGGATAAGAAAATTAAGGCGACAAAGAGAATGCATCCCTGTATCATCGGATAATCTCTATCGTAAATCGACTCAACCATCAACCTCCCGATTCCAGGCCAGGCAAAAATCGTCTCCACTACGACTGAACCGTTCAGGAGGTGGCCGATGTTTAGCCCTATAACTGTGATTACAGGGATGAAGGCATTTTTCAACGCATGTCGCATGACTATAACGGTTTCCGGCAGCCCTCTTGCCCTGGCTGCAGTTATATAATCCTGGCTCATCACTTCCAGCATGCTTGAGCGAATCATTCTGCTGGTCACAGCCGCCGCAGAGATCCCCAAAGTAAATGCCGGAAGAATCAAGTGCTCAATGTCGCCGTTGGAGCCGAACCCGGCCACAGGGAGCAGGCCCAGGGAAACGGAAAACAGAAGCAAAAGAAGATAGGCCATCCAGAAGTTAGGAATGGAGACGCCGATTAGGGCCATTGCCATCCCAAGGTAATCGATTATTGATTTGCGGTTCAATGCCGAAAGAATTCCCAGAGGAAGGGCGAGAACTAGGGATATGATCAGGCTGGCTACAGCGAGCCTGAGTGTTGGACTAAAGCTTTCGAGTATTTCCCCAAATACATCCTGGTCGGTCATATATGAGTACCCAAGATCGCCTCTCACGGCTCGGCTCAGCCATTTTATGTACTGAATATAGAGAGGTTGGTCCATTCCCATCTTCAACCTGAACTCTTCAACGGCCTTCTGGTCGACTCCTCCCTGTGGGCTTGTCAGGAGAATCTCTGCCGGGTCTCCTGGTGCCAGATATATCAAAGAGAACGATATGAAGGAAACAATAAGGAGCACAGGAAAAAGCAGGATCATCCTTCTCAAAATAAAGTTCGGCATTTTCAATCCCTTGAAAAAGGACTCTTCTCTCCGGCTACAAGAAACACCGGGTCCTTATAGGCAACTCTATAGTAGAGGTATGAATGCCTTTTGTTAAAATCGTTAACATCCTCCAGGCTGTCTATAAAGATATTCTCAAGTCCAGCCTCTCTAAAAAGGATTTCAAGTCTACGCGGACTTATTTCGCTGAAGAGCGGGAGTTCGTGCTTTATAGGATTATAAAATCTGCCGAAAGGAACTGGGTTTCCGCCCCCGAAAAGAGCCGATATGGGACGGGACAGGATGCGTCTGATCTCCATGCAGAGAGACGGATCGAACCAGTTGCCGTCTATGGCCATTATCCTGCCGCCTGGCTTAAGAACCCTTATCCATTCATCCAAGGCTCTTTTCGGAGACGGGAGCGTCCAGAGCAGATGTCTGCTTATTACTATATCAAAGGATCTGCTCCCAAAAGGCAGATTTTCCGCATCCCCGAGGCAGAGCTCAAAAGAAAATCCTCTCTCCAAGGATATCGCTTTAGCTCTTGAAATCATTCCGTGAGATATATCGATTCCCGTTACATTGAACCCCATTCCGGCAAGCAGATGTCCGAGAAAGCCCGAACCGGTTCCAACATCGAGTATCCTGTCGATCCCATCATCTTTTTCCACTTTTTTATTTATTAATCCCGTAAGAGATTGATTCCAAATTCTTTGTTCGTCTATTTCGTTTGATATGGCTACCCTTGAGTAGCTGTTGCTTCTTAGATCCCAATAATCCGCTATGCGCTCTTTTGGCTTCATCTCTTTTGGCTTCATATATCAGTTTAAAGAACAGGATCTCCCTTTTTGATGGAATTCTCAAGCTTGAACATATCTGCGGCCTAGAGAGATATATCCTTGGTCATGAATGTGTACTCATTCGGATAGATTTCAAAGCCCTCTACAGCTTTATTCTCGCCTATCAGCATATTCAAGTAGAATAGATTTATCTCCGGTGAGTCCTCAAGAACCTGCTCCTGTATTTTTGTGTAATAATCCTTTCTTTGATCGATGTCAAAGGTTTCTCTGCCATTTTCAATCCAGGAATCGACCTGGGAGTTGGAATAGCCGGTCAAGCTCGCATCGGATCCCCCGGTCTTGAAATGCTTTGAGACGAAATAGTCAGGATCGCCGGTTGGAAGAGTGTTCCAGGCATACAGAGCAAGGTCGTAGTTTCCGTTCTTGAGATCTGCGCTCAGAGCACCACTCTCTTCCGTCACGACTTTAGTCTGGATTCCGATAGCCTGAAGATGTGCAGCCACAAGCTCGGCAGTTGGCTTCAGCTCAGGCCGAGATGTATACGTCTTTATTGTTATACTGAAGGGATCCCCATTACTGTACCGGAGCTTTCCGTCTCCATTCGTATCGTAGATCCCGGCCTCCTTTAGAAGCTCTTTGGCCTTGGCTTGGTCAAATTCATAGCCCTTCAGCTCGTCGTTGGCCGACCAGGATGAGACCGATGGGAATACGCCTTTTGCAGGTGTTCCGCCGATGCCTTCCAGTGCCGAATCCACGATTTCCTGTCTATTTATTGCGTAGTTCAGAGCCTGTCTTATCTTCAAATTGTCAAGAGGACCCTTTCTCATATTGACGTACATGAAATAGGTTCTAAGAGTATTTTTGTTAATTACCTGCAGATCTGAATCGGCATTTATAGTCTTGACCTCGGATGGCGGCATGCTTAGGACTATCTGCGATTCCTTTCCTTCGATTTGAAGGGCTCTGGTGGTAGGATCGCTCACATAGTTGATTACTGCCCCGTCAAGCTTCGGCATTCCTCCCCAATAATTCTCGTTCTTCTTTACAGTCAGTTTGACGCTTTTCTCATAGGAATCGAACATGAACGGGCCAGTCCCTATAGCTGTTTTGTTAAAATCTATACCTGGTTTAACCATGGAGATCAATGGATCTGATAAAGAGGCGATTGTGGGTGAATATGGTTCTTTGGTGGTTATAATGACATTATTATCATCGCTTTTGGTCACTGATTTTATGAAACTGTATTCGTTATGCCTTGTATTAGATGGATCCAGCACCCTCCCCAGAGAATAGACCACCGAATCTGCGTTGAACGGAGTGCCGTCATGGAACTTAACATCCTTCCTCAAGTGAATCGTATATGCTGTATCATTAATCTGCGAGTATCCGCTCGCCAATTCGGGGATGAGATTCATATCTTTGTCATATGCGAAGAGGGTCTCATAGATTCCAGCCTCTCTGACGTACCATCCAGTATACTTATAGGCCGGGTCTAGAGTGCTTCCCGGATCAAAGATCATTGTAACCTTCAATATTTTCCCTTCATTCGATTCTGCAAAAGCCGGCATCATTAGCATTAGAACAAGAAATGTAGCCGCTAATACAGGCAATGATTTGAGCATAGACATAGTTCCTTCCTCCTGGCTTTTGGAATCTACGTTTATAGTTATAAATTTTACGATATAAGTATTATTAACCAAATACTATAATAGGATTTGCAAATACTTTAGCATCAGTATTTTTTAGTTTTGTGCTAATTCTTGGTATTTATATCTTTATATGTATCATTGTTCCTTATATCATCCTTAGAAACAGAGTACGATTGATTCAGCGCATCCAATACGCCATCTTTCTTATTTCCTCCCATAAAGTTTATTACTAAGTAATATCATTATTATGACTGCGATATAATATGGAACAAGAACTTATGAGAATCGGCGTTTCGCTGCC
>JBHGAU010000030.1:0-29540 GCA_041946675.1 Methanotrichaceae archaeon
AGCATGAAGCGGCATGGCTACAAAGGCGCAGGCGATCTTTCCCGGATGGTGGACATTGCTTTCGGCTGTGATGCCACAGCCGAAATTCTGGACGATTGGATGTACGAAGAGCTTCGCAACATCTATTTGGAGAACGAAGGATGGTTTGAGGAGCATCAATCTCAAGAAGATGAAAGCTCAGGAAGATGAAAAAATGGGGATAATAGCATCTTATCGGATCTTCTCGACGGGATAGCCCATGGATTTGGAGAAGTCAAAAAGCATTACGGACAGCTTAGTAAATTCGTGGCCCAGATGCTGGGCAAGGACTTGGCCTTCTCCTCCTTTCATATCAATCTCTATTTCGATATCTCATTCAATGCTTATTCCTTCAAGGCCTTGCACTTGATACTGAGATGGCTTTTCATTTATGCCCTTTAAAGTGACCCCATTATTTTCTGCCATTTTTCCGCTCCTCTATATATTGGCTGGAACCTGAGTTCATCGATAATTGGAGGTTAAGGTGAAGATTGCCATCACTGCAGGCAACTCTCACCTTTGGACGCATGGAATGATTATCCATTTCTCTTGGATTAATTCAAGTTAATTTTACTTAAAAAGCTTGTGGTTGGGAGAATCCAGTAGTGATTCAGAAATGGGTTAGAGTTTCCAGATTACAACCTATTTAATGATTCGCGATGGGGAATCCTATAACCAAAGATTATTTAAGCTGGAAAACAAACTCTGTTGATGAAAAGCAAATCAAATTGATTAATGAACCGCGGAGTGATGATTTATGAGATATTTAACTTGGTTGATCATCCTGGCCATCCTCTGCATCCCGGCCTTTGCAGAGGGAGGCCAGACTATCACGATCACAGACGAATCTGGCCACAATGTGGTCGTTCCATTGAATCCTGAACGCATCGTTTGCCTTTCACCCGGAGCAGCTGAGGCGCTGTGTGCTCTGGGTGCAGAGGATAAAATTGTCGCAGTGACAAAAGATTGCGCTATACCATCCAGTCTCCAGAAAAAAGAAATCGTTGGCACGACCGGGCGCGATGCCGACATTGAGAGGATTATCGAGCTGAAACCCAACGTAGTCATAGCCAAGACTGAATCAATGTTTTCAACAAGTGATGAGAAAAAGCTTACTGATTATGGAATTCCCGTTCTGAGGTACAGAGTGCTGCATATCGATAAAGTGCTTCCCATGATCAAAGATTTGGGCAAGCTGATGCAAAAGGAGCAGCAAGCCACGGAGATGACGGACTGGATAAATGGATACTATCAGAAGATCCTTGATCGAACTGGAACGCTGCCGGATTCTAAGAGGCCATCTGTTTATTTCATGTCCATGGGCATAATGGACCAGACTGGCAATAAGGATTCTACGGCCAATAAACGAATCGTGGAGGCAGGTGGCAGAAACATTGCAGCAGATCTTCCAGTGATGGTTCCTATTGTCGATAAAGAGTGGATAATCAAGCAAAATCCCGAAATTATGATCTATTCCTTGGGATCTGAGCAGTACACAGGAAGCTATCCAACCATCGAAGGGATGAAAGCCAAACGAGAGGAGATCATGTCCCAGCCGGAGTTTGACGCCATCGATGCCGTCAAGACAGGCAAAGTCTACATCGTGGACATAAAAATGGAAAGTGGTCTCTCCGAGCTAATAACTATGCTCTACTATGCCAAGTGGTTCCATCCGGATCTCTTCCAGGACATCGATCCGAGATCGGTTTATGCCGAGATGCTGCAAAAATATGAACACACGGACATCAAGGATCTTCACCAGGTCTATCCTGAGTGATGACAGGAAAATGGCGGGCTAAAGGTCTTTTGCCCGCATCGCAACCATTTTTTATTTCTTATGGAAAAGAAGTCTTTTCTACTTCCGGCCTGAGTCTTAATAGAACCAAGGCCAAAGAAGAGAATTGCCGTGCTATTTGTCGATCCTATGCTTCCGCGCCAGGAGAACGCTGAAGTATTCGCTCTTCTCGGGCATCTCTCCCCGAATGATTCTCTCTTCCGGGGTGTAGAGACCTGTTCCCAGAATGAATTCATCAAAGCCCTCCCGGCACAGCTCTTCGGCCTCCTTCCTGGGCCTTATAGCTTTCATTCTAATAATCGATTCCACCGGTGAGCCGTCCGAAACCGTATAGGACCTCTCCAGGGGAAAGTCGAAGCGTGCAGCTAGGGCAGGAACGACACCCACACCTGGAATAGTCTCGATCTCAATCTCCGGATGGCTCTGCCTGATCACCCTCTTGATGTGATTGAAGGTGGAGAAGGTGTTGACATCTCCGATAACGGCGAAGCCTGTGGTTTCCGATAACGCGAATTTGACCACAATGTCCGCATTCTGCTGGAAGATTCTCTCCTGCTCATTCTTGTCATTGACCATAGGGAACGGAATGATCTCGAACTTCGAATAAGGCTGGACCAGTTCTGCCGCTTTGTCTCCTGGAACGAAGACCTTCTTGCATCTCTTGAGGGCTGCTACTGCCTTGAGAGTCAATAGCTCCGGGTCACCAGGTCCAAGGCTGATGCCGATTAACATTTACCGATCACCATAAAGATTGAATATGGGGTTAACGGGCTTGATGGATATATATCCATCTCCAGCCTGTAGCCCCGCGATATATGTCTGAATATGGCCGCAACATAGGCCTACACTCGCAAGACGCCGGTCCTAGACCAAGTCGACTGCGATCCGCGCGAGTCTAATGGTTCGGCATGCCAGGTGTGGGTTTTTTGCTGGTCGTCCAATTGCCGCCATCGGGAATCCTCGCGAAGGAGACATTTGGAGTCGTGGCATTGTACGCCTTTTCATCCACCAGGTTTCCTGATGAATCAAACAGCTTTATATCGTCTCCAGCATTGCGTTGGAATACATGGCTTTCTGAACTGAAGACGACCCAGAACCCTTTCGGCTTTATGGTCGTCCCATTGGGGATTGTATAGTTACGTCCAAGCGAGAGATCCGTAAAGTTATAACTGCTAATATCGACCGACTCATTGCCGATGTTATATAGCTCGAGGAACTCATCATCCATTCCGCTGATCACACGATTCTTATTATAGTCCACTCCGGAGGGGTTGGGGAGCAACTCGTTGATCACTACATTCCCGGCTGTCGAGTTCGCGTTTGCGGAGCTGGCAACCGAGATTATAAAAAAAAGGGTGATCAGGTATTTCCACCTACACCCTAAATTAGCCCTCATTCTCGTATTCCACCGCCGGTGTCCTCACAGTAAATTGATTTAACGCAGCTTTTGTATGCCGGACCCATATCTGTACGATCTGGTCGTTCTCGGCCAATCCCCTCAGATCGTAAGTTACATTGAAGCCTTCTTTCATCAGCTTGGCCCTCCAGGAATCAGGGCTGGGTTGGCTCAGTGCGGCACCGCCGTGTTCGCTAGCCGTACCAGTAAGGTCAACCAGGGCATGCTCTCCCGCTGAAATCATCAAGGGTGCCAACCTCACTTGCTTGACTCCAGACGCTTTTAGCTCAGCCAGCACATCATCATACGTTGGGTATCCTTCTACAGTGCCCACCCATGTGTTCTTGTAACTTCGAGCCAGGAATGCATTCAGTTCGGAATAAGCGCTGTTGGAATAGTGCGGGGTTCCATGTCCCATATAGATACTTGCAGTCACGTTGTGATCTATTGGGCTATAGTGCGGCGTTCTATCCACTCCAACGGTATAATTGTCCATCTGGTGGGCCAATGCCTTGGTAAGATCGATATAGTCCTGCTCGCTCGTCATAAGTGGAGCACCTAATGTGAGATTCTGGAAGGCTAATAATCCATTCATGCCTTTATATGTATCCACGATATCTTTCACCAAGTCATACTCCTCACCATTGATAACGTCAATAGCCTGAACCACAACATTGGTATAGCCCTCATCGTTGAGCTTGGCAAGAGCGGTCAATGCATTATCATAGGTTATGTTATGTCGTTCCTTAATCGCGGTCCTTATGAATTCGGATGTAAAGCAGACTGCTATCTTTTTATCAGGAAACTCGGCTTTGTAAATTCTTATTGTGTTGTTAATACCTGCAAATGCCTCTGGGTGGCTTGTGCCGAAAAACGCCAGAAGAATAGCTGTTTGGCCTGCGGCAGGTCTCTGATATTCAATGGCTAAACTGGATGGGATAGCCATAGCTATGGCGAGCATGATCGCCATCCCTATCAATATTTTCTTCATTTCACCACCTTGTAAAAACAGCTTGATTTGGGTCAAGTAGAGTTGCACTAGATATTTAAGGATAGCGCCACTTCTGGCGTTGTCTTTATTAGGGACTAAATTCGCAGTATAGAGGCAATGCTAAGTGGTATTTCTAAATTTTTTGTGCTATGTAGAAGAAGTCTTCTTGAATCAGCGAGCAGAGATTTGCTTATGACAATAATGGGAAAATCCGTATATATATTCTACCGATAGAATCGTGATTGAGGCTGGTATCCCCAGTAGCAGCAAGGAAATGTCGACCATTCTTCCATGATGCGCTTCCCATCTATTCATGACCCGCATCATGGTAAACTTTGTGCTTATCAATGCATGCACCAGGAAGAAGAACACCAAGAGTTCTTTCAGGCTACTATGCGGATATCTGGCAACTGACGGGCGCATCACCACATGAAAAGCCATACTGTAACCTGTGACAACGAAAATAATCATCAGGGCGAATAGAATCCAGACACTGAGTCTATTAATCTGGATCAGATAGCGATTGAGTTTCATGAGCTTTCACAACCTGGATATAAAAATGAAAAATTTCTTTTTATGTGACGATTTTGGGCAGTCTACCTAGTTCATGTTGCTCTTCGCAAGGCTTTTAGAAGCGCCTCGAAGGTGAACTCCTCGGGCATCACGTCCACCCTCACCCTGAGCCGTTCCAGCTCTAGAGCCGTTGGCTTTCCTATCACCGCTACAACGGCCTTTCCCAGTGCCTCCCTAAGAGCCGCATCGAGGCCAAGCTCACGGGCTCGTTCGACCAGGAATCTGGCAGTCAAAGGGCTGGTGAAAGCAAAGATGTCTACAGCAGAGGCGTTCCTGATGAGGTCGTCCAATCTTGTATCGTCCGAACCGGCAACTTCGTAAAGTGGAATATCATCTATCGTTAGCCCGGCCAGCCTCAAGTCATCCAATAGATACTGGCTTCCCTGGGCGCTTCTCAGGAAGAGGACATTCTTACACCTGTTCCTGAGAAGAATCTTCAGACCTTTTGAGCTGTATTCCTCCGGCACTTCAGAAGTCAGGCCGTGCCTGTCCAACGCCCGCCGGGTCTTCGGACCGATGGAGACTATCACCTTATCCTTCAGCCCTGCCCTTATGGCGTCATTGGCGAGGGCTATATCTACTCCGTTTGCGCTGGTGAAGACAACACACTTTGCGGCCTTTATTCTCTGGACAAGATCGCCCGGGAGGGACCTCTTCACAATTGAAATAGAAGGAGCGCATATGGGCTGAAAACCGTAATCTTTAGCCAATTCGGCAGAATCCTGCATTTGGGCATCGGGCCTGAATATGGCTATCTTTTTCGGCGCTAATTGTTCCGCCAGCTTAACAACTTCTCCTACGACCAGTATTGCCGGAGGCTCTACTCGGGCATTTTTGGCCCTGGACGCGATATTCTCCAGAGTGCCGGAGATCATCCTCTGCTCCGCCCATCCGCCCTTCTCAACAATAGCAGCCGGAGTTTTTGGAGACCTTCCGCCAGCGATTAGAGCTGATATGTTCCTCTCAAGCCGGGACACGCCCATGAGAACGACCAGTGTTCCCTTGACCCAAGCTATGGCATCCCAATCGATGGGGCTATGGCTATCTTTCCCTGGCTCCTCGTGACCAGTCACTATCGTCAGGGAAGAGGCCACACCGCGGTGAGTGACAGGAATGCCGGCCATCTCAGGGGCGGCTATAGCAGATGTGATGCCTGGAACTACCTCGAAGGGTATTCCTCGTCCCAGGAGGGCCAGTGCTTCCTCGCCTCCTCGGCCGAAGAGGTACGGATCTCCTCCCTTGAGCCGAACTACGACTTTTCCCTCTTCGGCCTTGTCGATCAGGAGCTGGTTGATCTCTTCCTGGGTCATCCAGTGGTTTCCTGCTGTCTTGCCCACATCGATCAGCTCAACATCATCAAGGCCCTTCAACATCTCCGGGCTCAGCAGCCGATCGAACAAAACTACTTCCGCCTCCGAGAGAAGCCTTTTAGCCTTAAGGGTCATCAGCTCAGGATCTCCTGGACCAGCTCCCACAAGATAGACTCTACCTCTTGCCAACAGCCTTCACCGCCTCATCTACAAGAGTTCTCCCGCCCGTTCCCAACAACCGTCTCCCCAGCTCTGTCGCACGCTCCAGGTCGTCCGCAGGTATCACTTCATCGATGCGAACAAACTTAGTCCCATCAATGGAGAGGACCTCAGCCACAACCCGTGCTTCTCCGTTATTCATGTGTGCGTGAATCGCCACTGGAACTACGCACCCTCCCCCTACTGTCTCAAGGATTCTTCGCTCTATCATCGTCTCGGCCCTTGTGGGCAAGTCGTCTAGGGATCGCACCAGCCTCATTGCAGCGGTTCCTTTTTTGGCTACAACCACTATTGTTCCCTGATTGGCTGACGGCACGAATTTTTCGGGGTCAAGAACGCTGTACTCCAGAGGGCTTCCCCGGCTTCCGATAGTTAGCCTTTCAGGTTTAACTTATATGCCTCCAGAATCTTTTCTCCTCTATCATGTCCTATCCTCCAGCCTGAACAGCTCCGACATCGACTTCAGAAGAGTCATATCACCTCTCTCGGCAGCTTCTCTCAGAACCTTGGTAGGCTCTGCAAAAATCTTGTTCACAATGGAATTGCTCATATCCATGAGCACCTGCTGCTCAAGCTCTCCAAGGGTGTGCTGTGATCCAAGCTTGTTCATTGCACGTCTGCATTCCTGGTTCTTGATGATCTCAGCTTTGGAGTACAGAACGCCTAAAAGCATATCTGCCTCTCTCCTTTTGTACTTGGCCTTAAGAAGCTGGAGTTCCTCGTCGATTATGGCCTGTACTCTGTCCATCTCCGCCATCCTCTGCTGCATATTCTCGCAGCTCATACGCCGGAGACTATCGATGTTGTGCAGCTCGACATTTTCAACCTCCGCTGCCGCCTCATCGATATTCCTTGGGTTGGATACGTCTATCAGGAGCAGCTTTGAATGGCGACCGGACATCGCTTTTTCGATATCTTCCTTGAGCAGGATGTAATGGGGAGCTGCTGTAGCGCAGATCACAAGATCGGCAGTCCTGATCTGATCTCTTATCTGCTCGAAGGGAATGGCCGTTCCTCCCAGGCATTCCGCGAGACAATGGGCGGAGCTGAATGTCCTGTTTGTAACGTATAATGATCCGATCTCTTTGGATACCAACGCTTTGGATATCAGCTCGCCCGTCTCCCCCGCACCAATGACCAAGACAGACTTTCCTTTCAGGCCCCCCAGGATCTCCTCGGCCAGGTCTACAGCGGCTGATCCCACGGATATCGAGCGCTCATTGATCCTGGTCTCCTTGCGCACTCGCTTTCCTACCTGAATGGCCTTCTTGAAGGCTGTTTCCAGCATCCACCCAGTCATTCCGGCCTTCCAGGCAATCTGGAAAAGCTTCTTCATCTGCCCAAGGATCTGGTCTTCGCCTATAATCATAGACTCCAGGCCAGAAGCCAGCCTCAGCAGATGTAGCAAGGACGCATCATGGTCGTGAAAATCTATTATGCGAGATGACACCCGTAGCTTCTTGGCCAGATCGAACAGAACCTTCTCGCCTCTGGGTGAAACAACGTAGATCTCCACCCGATTGCAAGTCTTAAGGACAGCACACTCTTCTACCAGCTCCTGCGAGCGGATCAATTCCAGGAGAGTCTCAATATCACTGTGCCAGGCTCGATCAATCTCGTCTATCGACGCCTTGCGGTGGGTAACCAATATCGAGGCTATCTGACTCATCTTGCGATACCTGTCTGCGGGCTCTCAGATAAATCCAAGAGTCTCCAAAACACCTTGTCCACGAGGACCTCGTCTAGAATCAACTTCAGGTATATGCATTACACCACACTGAAGCGATCCCGGTCTTAACATATAAATCTTACTTGTCTAAAGGCAAATAAATTTGTTTATGTCAACTCAAAGTGACCGATTTCACATCTGAGTAATACTACCAAAACAATTAAGTAAAACTTAGTTGTTTAAAGTAAAGTACATTGGAATACATCAGAATTCCAGGCAGGTATCCATTAGACACCAAGAGGCAAGGGTCTTGTCTCGTATCCTGACTTTGAAAGGATACTGCAGGAATACTATCAGGAAACGGAGGTAGGATATGTCAAAGTTTCATGGAATTGAACCGAAGCCGACAACCCGACAAGCGGTGAAAGAGTTTGAAGATGAAGTGATGATCGGAAAAGACAACAGTTTCCTTATCGCTACGGTATATCTCGATATGGAAGAGGATCGTTGGGATGTTGCTGTGGCATACAACCCATCTCGCCATCTTGGTCCGCAATGGCACGAAAACCTGTTGGAGGTACGGTACACCTATTCCCTCAAGAATAAAATGATCATCACCATGATGCGATCCCACCCCTTTGAAGAGATCCCGATCGCGGCCGGACCCTTTGAGGATTTCGATACCTTTGCGCAGTATGCAATAACCTATGAAAGGGATCATCTGAACCGCCCAGAAACGAAGACGATGAGAGAACAAGAAGCTAAGGCCAAATATTATGTATATCACACGATATTGTAAGGTCACTTATTAAGGTTACTGCTATCGACTTCCACATATAGGAGATTATACATGAGCAAATCTTGGAGTCAGACTGAACGAAATAAGTACAAGTTATTGAAATTCGCAAGGATAAGTAAGGATATTTTGTCTTTATTCAAGTAAGATTTATATGTTAAGACTGAGATAACTTCAGTGGCTATCAAGCCAAAATGAATCTGCAAAGCCGATAGAGGCTCAGTAATGGCTCGCGAAGAATAATCATGAGAGTCATTGCAGCCATCACCATGTTCACAGGGTCGTAGATCTATCGTAGATCTATGATTCAGACGGCAAAGAAATGAAGGTTAGGATATGTCAAAATTTTGTGGATTCAACCCGAAGCCAGCAACCCGACAAGCGGTGAAAGAGTTTGAAGATGAAGTGATGATCGGAAAAAACTACCGTTTTCTCATCCCTACGGTATACCTCGATATGAATGAAGATTTTTGGACAGTTGCGATAGCATATAGCTCATCTCGTCCTCCTGGTACGCACTGGCAAGAAAACATGCTAGAGGTACAGTACACCTATTCCCTCAAAAATAAGATGCCTTTGATCCTGATGCGGTCTAATCCCTTTGAAGAGATCTCGATCGTCGGCCAGGCCTTTGAAGATCCCGATACCTTTGCACTGTATGCAATAACTCACGAAAGGGAACTTCTGAACTGCCCAGACCCAGACGAGCAACGGAATGAAGATGTCTCGGTCATTGGCCGAACCTTTGTAGATCCCGATATCTACGAAAAAGAGCTTCTGAATCGCCTAGATCCAAACCCATACGAACTACAGGATTAGGTGCTCTGATACGAATAATTCCTAATTTTGCAATGCAAGCTAATTCTGGGGTGCCCTATTGCTGCGGTTCTCGCGCTACTGTTTAGAGTCTGCTCGGCGCCGCGGGGGCCTCCCTCTAACTACGCAAGCTGAGAACATCTACACTGGCCAAATTATAACCCTTTCACATAATCTTATACTTATCAGGCAATAACTCAGGAGAAAGGCTATAGACGGATATATCAGCCTTCGATCTTCAATCTAACTCTGAGTAAATTTTTTTGCCTTAATTAAAGTAAAACTTATATAGCTTAGATCCTCTATTTTTTATAGGTATAATATGATTATCAGCGCATAAGGGATTGATGAACCAATATTAGTTTAATTCCAAACCGCCGATTATTTGTTATGCAACACAGCAACAATACCAAGGGGGGCATCCAGTAAATGACGCATGATAACCACATGCACGATGAACACACGTATGATAAAGAACACGTTCAGGATCATGAGAGCCATTGCGGCCATGGCCATGTTCATGGGATCGTAGATCCCTCTCTTCTGGCCACCCGAAAAGGGATCACGACCGCCAAGTGGTCATTAGCTGTGCTGCTGGCAACGGCCCTGATCCAGATGGTAGTAACTTCATATTCGGGAAGTGTCGCTCTTCTTGCAGAAACGATTCATAATTTCGGCCATGTCGCCACTACTATCCCTCTCTGGATTGCTTTTTCTCTGGCCCATCGCAGGTCGAGCAAGCAGTTCACTTACGGCTATGGCAGAATTGAAGATCTGGCTGGCTTGGCCATCGTGCTGATCATCCTCATAAGTGTCATCATCACCGGCTACGAGTCCATTGACAGGCTATTTCATCCTCAGGCGGTGAGCCACCTGTTTGAAGTGGCTCTGGCAGCTCTGATCGGCTTCTTGGGTAACGAAGCTATGGCCGTTTATCGCTGTCGTGTAGGAAACGAGATCAACAGTGCTGCTCTGGTGGCCGATGGCTGCCACGCCAGAGTGGACGGCCTGGCCAGCCTAGCGGTATTCCTTGGTGCAATCGGGGTCTGGATGGGTTACTCCTGGATGGACCCATTCATCGGCATCATCATCACCGTAGTCATCCTTTGCATTGTCTGGAACTCTGCAAAGGTTGTATTCTGTCGCCTCATCGATGGAGTGGAACCGGATGTTGTGGATGAGGTCAAGGAGGCTGCAGGCCATGTTGCAGGTGTAAAAGAGGTCACAGATGTTCGAGTGAGATGGCTGGGGCACCAGCTTCATGCCGAGATTAACCTGGCCGTATCCGATGATCTTTCGGTGAAGGATGGGCATGAGATCGCCAAAGAGGTGCGGCACCAGCTTATGCACCACCTGAGCTACATGTCAGGAACCACCATCCACATCGATCCCCTGGTAGCTTCGGGAGAAGAGCATCATATTATGGGTGAGCATGCACACGGAGACATACCCATACACTTGCATCTTTGAAACTGAAATGGAAGGAAGGATAATCTCCCTCTAATTCTCCGGTGAATGGTATTATGCTATTGTTTTTATCCTGCCAGCCGATAGTGCAAAGGACAGGCAATGCCAAGAGGAATCCTGCAATTTTGCTGGTGATGTTCGGCACAAGCTACATCGAAGCTCAGACGGCCTACGAAAATATCGAGAAAATTTATCGCCAAACGTTTCCCGGAATAAAGATTCAGATTGCCTTCACATCGGCTCGCGTCAGGTGCAAAATTCAGGAAAGAGACGGCATATCCATCGACAGTCCGTTGACTGCTCTCGCTCGCTTAAACGATGATGGCTATGTTAATGTAGTCGTTCAATCCTTGCACATGATACCTGGAGAGGAGTTCCATGATATGGTCAACATTGTGAGAAGCATCGAAGGTATCGACGGAAAGTTCGGCTTCGAGAATCTCGCAATAGGCTTACCACTTCTCATAAGCCGCGAGGACTATCACAATGTTTCCTCGGCGCTGGCCAAACAGCTTGATGAGTTTACTATAGGAAAGGAGAGAACGCCGCACAAATGCCCAAGAAACGCTGATGTGACTGCCGTTGTATTCATGGGACACGGAACCGAGCACCCTGCCAATAGCGCTTATTCCCAAATGGCAAACATCCTGGCTACAGATTACAAGAACGTATTTCTGGTCACGATAGAGGGGTATCCAACCTACGATGAAATATTGAAAGAGTTAAAGGGGACAAATATCAAAAATGTGAGATTGGTGCCCTTCATGGTTGTAGCAGGAGAACATGCCCTGAACGACCTTACCGGTAATGAGACCGATTCCTGGAAGAGCATGCTTGAAAAAGCAGAATTCAAGGTTGATTTCGATCTGAGAGGATTAGGGGAGAACGATGATATCGCAAAGATCTTCGTCCAGCATACGAAAGATGCACTTAAGAAGTTCCATTAATATAAAATAGAGAATTTATAGTTAGTATACCCCAATAATACTATCGAAACCTTTAAGTAAAATGCATTTGATTAAAGTAAAATACGCTGGAATAGTCCTAATCCATGCGCCATTTAAATTGCAGAAGCGAGGGCTATGCGGGCTGGTCCTCGCTTCGGACCTCCTCTGATAAGGACGGCATTATTTTCATGAACTCTCGCAAATTTTAGCCTATTTAACCAGTGTCAGGTCGACCAGCTCATACTTCAAGCCTTCTGATTCCAGGCGTTCAAGAAGGCTGGGAATCTGCTCATCGGCACTGACGACCACAGAACTTAACCCATGGTAGGCAACCTCAACAGCAGCCTCCTTGGCTCCGAAGATTATGTTTGGCTCTCTTCCTGCTTTTCTCAGTGCCACAAGAGCCTCAATACCCAAAGCTCCGGTCATTTTCTCTCCGGATATCTTGCTTTTCAGCAATTCGCTATTGGCCCTTCTAGACCCGCCCGCCTGAGCTCGCGGCACTTTACATACCACAGTTCTTCCTTCTTCCAGGCTGATCAAGCCTTTCAGATCTGATACTCCCACATCTTCGCCTGCAGATGCATCGGAGATGGTTATACCCCTTGCTTCAATTCGTTCTTTTTTATTGATATATAAGAGTCCATCTCTCATCTCTAAAGATACTTGTTCTCCTTCCTCAAGATTAACTTCTGCTAACGCAGATCAGACCGATACATGGCTGATGATTGCATCCATGACCATTCTCGCGTATTGTTTCAGCTCAGATGCATCTTCCAGGAGCTTTTCTACCCCTTCCTTGGTAATACTGTATCGCATGCGGCCATTGGTCATAACCAAGCCATCCGCAACTAGCTCCTCGACGTAATCGGACACTGCCTGGGGGGGTCACGCCTAAACGCTCTGCAACCTCTTTCTGGCGTAAATTAGGTTGATGGGCGGCTATCTCAACTAGGATCTGGAAACGAGAACTTTCCCGTTTACTTTGAAGGACGTTAACCATCAACTACCCTCATGAACGATTCATATATAAAAATAGCTCCAGTTCGACCTCCGCTGAAGTTCTTTCAATCATTCTGGTTATAAGAGGTGTAACTAGGCCGGCGGTTAATTGCGTTTATTTTAATCGATCCATTCTCGCTAGCTATTTTATGGCTGAGGGTGCCGGAAGTGAGAGCCTTGTGACCGGCAAAGCACACACTTCCGATCTGAATGGCTTACATGGAACACGTGTTCCAATAGATTTGACTTAACTCAAACTCACTTTACTTAAATGTTGCGGTATGGCAAGAGATTGAAACCGATCCGGAAACGGTGACGAGACGACTAAGAGCACTTTGCTATGCGGCGTCCGCAATAGCACCGGTAATTTTAAGTAAGGCTTAGTTGATTTAATTAAAGTAAACTGGATTAACTCTGAAAATTTGGAGATCTCAAAATGTTCACGAAGAAAAAACAACGCAATTCCTTACAAATATTGATTGCAGACGATAACTTCTGCGACCGGGAGTTGATGATGAGATTATTGAAGTACATGGGCCTCCGCGCAGACTTCACGAGCAATGGACTTGAGGTTCTCGATGCCATAAAGATCCATTCTTACGACATAATCCTGATGGATATACAGATGCCGGAGATGGACGGCTTGGAGACAACCAGAGCCATCCGCCAGCAGTATGATCAGAGCATGAAGATTATTGCGGTCACCAGCTGCGACCAAAAAAGCGATCGAGAAGCATGTATTCAAGCGGGAATGGACGGATTTATCAGCAAGCCTATAAATAGAGAGGATCTCGACAATGCTCTGAGCTGCTTATATCTCTAAGGCTATGTACCTTAATAGTCATATTTATGTCAACCCATAGGGGCTTATTTGCCCTTGATGCTCGCATAGTTTAATATTTTGACGACTACTAAATGCTCTGGAATAGGTCGTTCTTGTGGCCGTTTAATACATCGAAAGGCAAGGGTCTTATCGCCTATTCCAATTGAGCCCTTGTCTTGGTCTCCCACTTATGTTGCAGCAATTTGATTTTATAGATCTTAAATCAAACGTAACACTGAAAAGCGCCTGGATATCATACCTCCCAGACTGCCAGAACGTTATCCACGTTTATGTAGTCTTTTCTTCCACCGTTCTCAAGAACCAGAACGCCATCGGCGCTCCCCACAACTTTGCCCTTGAGTCTATCTGATTTCCCAGTGCCGAAATATACCTCTATCGTCTTGTCGTGGAGGTGCTCGGATACGAATTTGTCCAACATGGATCTTATCTCCTTTCATTAATAGTCTCATAGTGCTATTTATAATTTCTGTCAAATATATTTAATCTAAGAAAAGCTTATTTGATAAATTTTCCTTTATTCTGAGCAAAAGTTCTTTAATATTTCAAATTAAGCAGCACACCATAATCGATGTTCTCGATGAACCCCTTTTCACGCGCATCCTTTGTTTGAAATTTCAAGATATTGATCGCATCTCCCTCAGATGGAGACGACAGACGGGCGATCTTCTCAGGATACCGGGAATAACTGCACAGCAGGCTCTCTCCGAGAGCATAAGGCCTGCCGCAGTTCCCCCATTGATTGGCAATGGCCAGATGCATCTGCTCTCCGCGCCTCACCTTCCAAATGAAATTGGGGTTGTCATCGCTCCAGAGAGAAGTCACGATGATTTTCGAGCTCTTTCTTGCCGCCTCTTCATTCATGGCCAATAACTTGGCAATATTTTTATCTTTCTCCTTCTATGAAATCAATGCGTGAATAAGGGCTATCTTCAGCTCTTTCATTTGATTCTTCCTGATGTTTACCAATACTCCTTCCTCCTTCGCATGAATAGGTATACGAAGAACGGAACACCCAGAAAAGACGTCATGATGCCCACTGGTAATATAACTGGTGCCAGCAGAACCCTGGCAAGCGTATCTGAACCAAGTAGCAGCAGTGCGCCCACCAGTGCTGAGCCCGGTAGAAGGAACCTGTTGTCTCCGCCTATGGCCATCCTGGTTATGTGAGGAGCGACCAGGTCTATGAAGCCGATAGTTCCAGTGAAGCAGATTATGCTGGCAGTTATGAGCGAGGCCAGCATAGTATATATTACTCTAGTCCGCTCCACATTCACGCCCAGGCTTTCAGCGGTCTCATCTCCAGCTCCGAGGGCATTGAGATCCCATGACCTGATGATGAGAAAGGGAAAACAGATGATGAGAACAGCTGAGACTATCTCTACCTTCTCCCAGGATGATCGACCAAGGCTGCCCATCATCCAGAAGACCACCTCATGAACCTGCTCCGATTTGCCTACGTACTGCAGAAAGGAGGTCATCGCCGAGAAGAGATACATGATGGCGATTCCCGCCAGGATTATGGTTTCCGGAGTGATTCCTTTGTATTTGGACAGTCCATAGACGGCTAAAGAGGCCAGAAGCGTGAAAATAAAGGCGTTCCCGACAACGAGCCACTGCCCGCCAATGAAACCGGTGCCCAATATGATGGCCAATGCGGCTCCAAAGCTGGCGGCAGATGAGATTCCAAGGGTAAAAGGGCTGGCCAGGGGATTCTTCAGGATTCCCTGCATCACTGCCCCTGCAACCGCCAGCCCCATGCCTGCAACTATGCTCATCAGGATCCTATGAAGCCGCAGGTCCCAGATGATCATATCTGTAAACGTTGTTGTATGGAAGTGCTCAGGGAAGAACCTGGCCAGAATGGAGGAATAGACATCTTCAATACGTATATTTGCCGAGCCCAGGGTGACGGCCACCCCGGCCACGACGATTATTCCTGTGATCATGATCAGGAAGAAGAGCGCCTTCCTGGCTATGAACTTCCGGTATTCTTCCCCAAGCCCGGTCCTCATGAAGGCGCTCATACCCAGACAATCTCCTGATTTAGCTTCATTGATCGATATTAGCTACTGATTGCCGTAGATCAGAACGATAGATTCAGAATGCCTCCGGATGGATGTATCGGGCAAACATCTCAAGGCCTTCGACTATCCTTGGACCGGGACGGGTCATAATATCCGCATCGGCCTCATATATTCGATTGTTATGCCGGGCATCCGTTTGATTCAGGCTCTTATCCGTTTTAGCCCATTGGAAAGGCTGATCCATTCCCTCGCCCATGCCGGTGCAGGCTATGATCACCTCAGGGTTTCGGACGGCGATTGCTTCGGGATCTACCTGAGGATACCCTGACAGCTCATGAAATATGTTCGTTCCTCCTGCCAGCTCGATGATCTCATCCTCGAAGGTCCCTTTGCCAACGGTCTGAACAGGATCATGCCATACAATGTAAAGAACTTTCTTCTTTGGAAGCTGATTGACTTTGTCCGATACTGCCTTAATTCTCGATTCCATCTGACTTGTCAGAGTGGATGCCTCTGCCTCCTTTCCTGTGATTTTGCCGATCTTTCTTATGGATGCAAGAATTCCAGAAAGGTTGTTAGACTTGACAACAAAAGTTGGAATGCCTGCCTTCTCCAGTGCAGGAACGATATCGTTGATATTGACATCAGTGGCCAAGATCAGGTCCGGATGTAGCGATAGAATCTTCTCTAAATCCGGATCAATATAGCCCCCGATAACAGCGAGCTTTCCGCTATCTTTGAGACTCTCTACCTCTGGCGGGTAATTACAATATTTCGTTACACCTACGACATTGTTACCCAGTCCGAGGGCAAAAAGTATCTCTGTATTTGAAGGAGCCAGCGAAATAATTCTCTCCGGGGCTTTTGCGATATCGACTATTCGCCCCATATCGTCGGTAACAGTTATTGGCTTAACCCTTTCGGCGCCAGCTACAGCAAAAAAAAGCAGCATAATGGCCAGGAGTAACACTATCGACTTCAACCTCAATTTCCTCCACCTCGTTAATTAAAATATTTTGGACTAAAAGCAAATATAATTGATTTAAAGCTTTCGGTGGGATTGTACAGTATATTTATCAACTTCAACCTGATCATTTTATGAGATTATGCTGACCTCATTCATTATCGCCCCGGGTGGGGAAAAAATGGACCGTATGGCTAAAAGCGATAAAGCTGCCATTCGTCTCATTAACAAACTCCTGGAGAATGATGTGCCTGTACAATGGGCGCTTGAAGAGTTCCAGGCAGGAGACAGGAGCTATCCTGCAGGTACGTTTTTCGTGCAGCCCCCTTTTCGGATTAAGCAGGGCATATCTTATGACGTTATCATTTCCTGGCTAGTGCAAGAGGGAAAGAAGGAGGGCGTATCCTCTATAGAGAAGACCCTCGACCGGTTTTGTGTAAAGTCAAAATCGCTGGTTATTCCGCGCATTGTCCTCTTCTACGACTCCACAACTTATGACAATGCTCTGATGCACTTCATTGCTTTCCGGAGCATGGGCTTCAAGGCGGCCCTGGCCAATGCCGAAGAGCTGCTGAAAAAGGAGAGCGATTCCGGCAGCATTCTAGCCAAGTCCAACGTCTTTGTGATGCCTGGAGGCTCAATGCATCTCTCGTCTTTCGCCTCGGAGGAGGACGCTATAGCGGGGATAAAAAATATCCAAGACTTTATTTGGAATGGCGGAGGGTACGTGGGCGTATGTGCTGGAGCCACCGAAGCTCTGATCGGAAACCCATACCCACATCTAGATTTAGTGGATGCATCCTATCATTCAGATTGGTTCATGCCCGCCGATCCTGCAGCAGGCGACTGGGAATGGAGGACACTTATAGGGCCGCTTTACCTGGAGATCGAAGCTCCTGGACATCCAGTGATGTTCGGCTACGGTCAACAGTCTTCATGCCCCGATTTGGGCCCACTGGTTCCAATCGATTACTTCGGCGGCCCGAGCGTCTTCGGCATCGGCAGTTCTGTGACTGTGCTGGCCAGGTATAGAGCCCCTATAAACCAGGTGCCCTGTGACAGAGTTAAAGAGATCTGGGGAAGCGCTGCCATTGTTTCCTCAGAATTTGGATCAGGGAAGGTAGTCCTCTTCGGCCCCCATCCTGAGTGGTCTGAACCCTGCCACAGGATGTATGCGCAGGCGCTCTACTACGCCGCCACCAAACCCATGCAGCCTATGCTTGAAGCCGCTTCAATCCAAAACTCTCCGGCAGGAACTGCTGAAGATAGGATCCCGGCGGTCCTGCAAACGGCAACATTGGCCATGCCAATCCTGGAGAGCTGCAAGAGGATGTGCAGTGCCATGGTCAACCTGGGCGCAGGGGACAGATCAGATCCTTTAGGTCTATGGTATGACGAAACAATGCTGACATATTCTCAGGCACTTCTCGATCAGATGGGAGAGATCGCCTGCTATTGCCAGGATTTTTTGCAGGATTATATCAGGCTGAATGAGTTCAAGCCGCTTCTTGGCGATAATGCCCGGGCTTTGCAGCGGATCGTTCACGGCCAGAGGGCGATAGATCAATTTTTTAATTATGCAGAGAACCTGCCGCAGGAATCTCACAAATTTGGCGAATTAAACCGGCCGGTGGTGAAATTCCATGACCTACTGGATGTTGTTAGGTTTATCGAGAAGAAGATCAGAGAAGCTGATATGCCCTGCGCCGCCGAATACGCCAAAATTTTTCACCAGTACAAGAACCTGAAAGCCTGCTATCTTGCCAACCCCACGCGCGAGAATAAGAAAGCTGTGGATGAGCTGTATCTGGACATCTCCTCGTTCAATCCGCCTGGACCATTATATAAGGGCATGTTCACTTTGAGGGGCACCCTTGACATAATGCAATATAAGATCGGCACTTACTTAATCAATCTGCTCAACATAGCCGATTATGCGAGAGATGCCGTCTCGATGGATTACTATGTTCTGAAAAACGAGCTCCGACTTGTAAAATGAGCTATTCGCCGGCCGGAACGTTTAAGTAAAATTAGTTTGCCTTAAGTAAATTTAAGTGAATTTGATTTGGCGCTTCAGAATGGACCTCCAAATCCAGATGTGAGGTATTGATGGCTAACATCCTCCAGAGCAAGCGAGATAGCTCTCGATTCCAGATACTTGTTGAGATCGCGGCCCATCAGCCCAACTTACGCCAGAAAGAGGTGGCAGATAGTCTTGACCTGACCCCACAGGCCATATCAGAGTACATCAAAGAGCTGGTGGCTGAAGGGCTGGTTACTACAGACGGCCGTAAGCGATACAACATCACCAAAAAGGGAGTGGATTGGCTGCTGGAAAGCGCTGCAGAGATAAAACAGTATGCCAGAGTGGTGATGGAGGAAGTCATAAATCATGTCCCTGTCTGGACTGCTCTGGCTGAAATTGACCTTGCTGAAGGTGAGCGTGTGTCTCTGGAGATGCGTGGAGGGCTCCTCTATGCAAACAAGAAAGAAGGCATAGATGCGAGCGGCATAGCGATATCCGATGCCGCTGCTGGAGAGGATGTCGGGATTTCCGATCTCAAGGGTCTGATAGGCCTGGATGGAGGAAAGATCACGATCGCCAAGGTTCCGCGGGCTCAACTGGGAGGCTCTCGCAGAGTGAATCTGGATGCGCTGTCATGCCTTCTATCCGGAGATAAAATGATCGGCTGCCTTGGAATTGAGGCTTTGATAGCTCTGAGAAAAGCAGGCAGGGAGCCGGATGTGATCTTCGGGGCCAAGGATGCTGCTGTTGAGGCAGCTTACCATGGAATTAGCTCGGTGCTTGTCAGCGTTGATGAGCAAATTCCTGCTATTTTGGATCGATTAGAGTCGAAAGAATTGAAGTATGAGATAGTCGATCTAACCATGATTTAGCTTCAGCACATTTAGATTTCTATTCTCGAATATCACTATTGTTTTTCCAATCCTGGCTTTATGGATGTTGTTGTATTCTCAGGCACATACACTACGAGATCGTTCTGCAGACGATAGGCTGTTCCCACATTCATCCCCTGTCCTCCTGCGAGCTTGTCTGTCAGGTTCAGCACCTGTATCCCGCTCATATTTTTGATGGTGATCTCCATATTGGGATCGTCCGGCTTCTTGAACGGGGCCGTTGGCCTCCGTCCTCCAGATCAAGGTGCCGTTTTTAGCATTGTAGCAGCTCAAATGTCCCTTTGCATGGTCGTCCGATCCCACATAGACTCTGTCGAAAGATATAGCCGGAGTGGACATGATGCCGTTGATCTCTGCGCTCCAGATCCCCGGTCCTGTTGTAGCATTGAGGGCCTGGATAGTCTTTTTGGTAACATAAAAGACCATATCTTCGCCGAGAGTTGGACCTGCCTGAATCTGGCTATCGGCAGGAGACTTCCACAGCAGATCATGCGAGTTTATAATATCTACACAGTAGAGGGCCGGATCTCCGCCCGGGAAGTAGAGCATCTGGTCGGAGGAGGCCGGTGAGGCAAATGGGTGAATCAAGCCTGTAGTTATGTTCCACAGCTCAACTCCCTGGAAGTTCACGGCGTGTAAAGTTCCATCCGAGAAGCTCATGACGTATATCTTATCGCCCTGAACCAATGGTGCAGACGCTACGCCCCACTACTGGGGGTTTTTATCCAGGCTCGTGTTCCAGACAGTCTCTCCGGTGGCGGCATTCAGGCAGCAAAGGTCGCCTTTATAGGAACCTATGAAAACCTTATCGCCCGATATGGCAGGCGTCGATGCTCCGCCTTTACCTCCCAGGGGATTTATCCAGATGATCGCGCCTTTTTCTCTGTCCAGACACGCGAATCCCAGATTGCCTTTGAAGTTCATATCGGGCCAGTTGGAGACGAAGACCCTGTCGCCGGAGACGCCTGCCACTCCACCGATGTAGCCGTGGCCCGTAAGGCTCGTGCTCCACAGGAGGTTGGGGGCATCAGATCCCTTGCCGCTTAGATTGCCTGTTCTCTGGTTATCGCCGTGAAAAGTCAGGAAATCGGCACTGGCCAGAGAGGAGAGGCCGAGTAAAAAAAGGGTCGCGAGGAGAGCCACTCGTAACCAGATGGCCCTCTCTCTGCTCACGTGGAAGTTCCTCCATCTCCAAAGGCGTAGACCTTGCCGCCGCCTATAGAGAAGATCATACCTCCTGCTATGGCCGGAGCCGAGCCGCCTCCGGAATAGCTCCAGGCCACATTCCCCGTGGTGGCATTGAGAGCGTAAAGGGCATTGTAGTTATGGCTGACAGCATCGGTCTTTCCTACGAACACCAGTCCGTCTGCATAGGCAGGAGAACATCTCCACTCGCCGATTCCATCCTCCCGAGAGGTATTCCAGAGGAGGTCGCCGCTTGAGGCATTGAAGCAGTAGGTGATCTTATCGCTAAAGCCATCGCATCCTCCGCAGACGTAGAGCAATCCATTGGCTAATGCAGGTGTACAGTCCGTTCTCTGAATGGTCTTCTCCCAGAGGAGGCTTCCATCCTTGAGAGAGACTGCCATAACCTGTCCGTCTCCGTCAAAGTTGTACGTCGTAAAGTAGGCTACATCTCCCAGGATGGCAGCAGAGCCGCATGGCGAGTCCCTGGTAGTCCTGTTCCATATCTCTTTTCCATTATCCAGGTTGACGCAGTAAACTTTTCCGCTCAGGCCCCAATCCCAGCCTCCAAAGACCACCTTTCCCTGATCGATGGCTGGTGTGGACTGAGCGTCTCCTTTCACTGTGAAGTTCCATAGTAACTTTCCCGTATCCTCCTCGAGGCAGTAGTAGTTGTGGCCGTCCCAATCGCTGACGATCACCTTGCCGTCGCTTATAGCTGGTCCTCCGTCGACGGCACTCTTACCTGTGGGAGCTGTGAAGTTCCAGATCTCCTTTCCATCGGAGGCATTCAAACAGAGCGTCTTTGCGCCTGACAGGAAAACCCGTCCCTGGTGACTGGACGGCGTGAATCCAAAGACCTGACATAGGTCGGGCGTATCGTCGAAGGCCTTTTTCCAGAGGACTTTTCCCGTTCTCTGGTCAAGACAGGTCAGGTTGGTGACGCAATTTACAAAGACCCTGCCCTGAGCTACGGATACTGAGGAACCCTCCTGAGCACCGATGGCTTCGCTCTCCCATGCCAGAAGAGCGGTATCCGGTGCAGCATAATCGACGCTGCCGGTATGCTGGGCGTTCAGGTGAAACTGAGGCCAGTCCTGGACATCGCTACATACGACAGACGGAAAAGCTAACCCAAAAAGTAACAGGGCTATAGCTATCCCGCCCACAAATTTGGTTTTATTTTTCTCCATTTCAGTTCTCCTCCTTTAAAGGAAGATTATCGCCAAAAGCGTAGACTCTGCCTCCACCCGCAGTGAAGAGCATCCCATCGGCCAGCGAGGGAGACGAGCCGCCTCCGGGATAGCTCCACACTATATCGCCTGTTGTAGCATTCATGGCAAAGATTCCATTATACTCTATGAACTTGGGTCGTCCGGCAAACAGCATGCCGTCAGCGTAAGCTGGAGAGCACCTCCAGTCCCCAATTTTATCCTTGTCAGGAGTGCTCCATATAAGATCGCCATCATCGGCATCGAAGCATCGTGTGACAAGCTCGCTGAACCCTTCACATCCCCCGCAGAGATAGATCCTGCCATTGACTACAGCCGGTGTAGAGTCAGTGCGTACCGTTGGCACCTTCCAGAGAACTGAGCCGTTATCCAGAGAAATGGCTATAAGATCCCCGTCACCTTCAAAGTTGTAAGTGGCCATGTAGACTGTTCCATTGAAGATCGTCGCAGATCCGCACGGAGAGTTATCTGTTTTAAGGGTCCATATCTTCGAGCCATTCTTGAGGTCAACACAGTATATCGTTCCCCCCATACCCCAATCCCAGCCTCCGAAGACAACCTTTCCCCGGTCGATGGCAGGGGTGGACTGGGCGTTTCCTTCCACCGTGAAGTTCCACAGCTCCTTTCCCGTATTCTCATCAAGGCAGTAGTAGTGATGGCCATCCCAGTCGCTGACGACGGCTCTGCCGTCCACTATCGTAGGGCTTCCATCTATGGCGAACTTGTCTGTAGGTTGAGAGAAGCTCCAGATCTCTCTCCCATCCGAGGCGTTCAGACAGTAAGTCTTATTGGATGTGAAGAAGACCTTGCCATGGCTGTAAACCGGGGTGAATCCAAAGGCGAAGTCCCCTGAGGCGTGGAAGGGGAAGATCCACAGGACCTTTCCGGATTTCTGGTCGAGACAGGTTATGTTGGAGATGCAATTTACGAATGCTTTGCCATCTGCCACAGAGACTGAGGATCCAGGCTGAGCGCCGATATTTTCGCTGATCCAGGCAGTTCTGTTAGACCTGGGGGCGCTGGAGACACCGTATCCCACATGCAGGGGATTGAAGTGAAACTGGGGCCATTCGTCCTCTTTCTCGGCATCACCCAGACCTGAGGAAACTGTAGGTGTGGCCTCCATCCTCTGAATGCCGGTCGACCAGAGGACGATGGAATTTTCGGGGATCTGGTCAGAGCTGATGCCGGAGTTTGAGACATCTTTCTTGAAAAGGGGCCAGTCTGATGCGTTGGCCGCATTAAAAGCGAGCAAAAACGATACAATAAGGATAATGGAGATACACGCTCTCTTCATGAACACTTCACCAATGGATCTTTGAATACTCGACTGGAGAATTTTGATCCAATAAAATTTACTTAGCGCAAACTTAGTTTATTTAAAGGTTATGGTATGTAAATTTAAATAAAGCTCTTGACTTTCAGGTTGGCGTACTCTCTATTAAGCGGTTGATTGAGCCACGCTCTCATCAAATATCTGAATTGCTCGATTGGCCGCCATTTCGTCCGACTCTGGAAAAGATGTACACTAATAAGACCGAGAAAGGAGGAAGGCCCAACTGCGATGTTATTCTCATGTTCAAGATATTAATCCTTCAGCCGGTCAGGGAAATTGCGCCGAAGGCTGTAGTGCCGGATATGAGAGGGCCGGATGCATCAGATTTAAGCCAGATCGATCTGTTCGGCTGCCGGCAGCTCAGCAGGAAATTGACCGGATTGGCGTCATGGATTCTCCAGGGCTCTTTGACAGGGCTGTGGCCCCCTGCAAGTATGGCCATGATCGCAAGCTCTGTGGAGGGAGAACAGGACCCGTCTGAAGATGATGGTACCGATGGTACCGCTGAGAATCCACCACCGCCGTTCTGGACGGATTTGAGCCATGTCAAAGCCGTCTTCATCCACGTGGCGTTCACATCCTCGCCCGCGGCGGTGCGGCGGAAAAATCCTGAACTTTTCAGGATTTTTCCGCCGGCCGGGCGAAGTCGATCCTGAACCTCTTTTTATATCGTTCCAGTATGGAGATGGCCTCCCGCCCGAACAACGACAGGAAGAAGATGTTCGCGATGCCGTGCGACAGGTCCCAGAAGAAGCTGTTGATGTTCGTGACGATGAACGTGGTGATCGTCCACGGATGCACGTATCCCACGAAGAACCATATGTTCATGAGCCACCCGTATAAGAATCCCCAGAACAGGCCCCAGACCATCAACCCCAGCATTCCGACCTTATAGCGGCCGAGCAGCGACGACGACGCGCCGATTAGACCCCAGCAGATCATCTGGAAGGGCGTCCAGGGGCCCTGCCCCAGGAACATGTTAGAGAGCAATGCCGTGAGCGCCCCGACCATGAAGCCACAGACAGGGCCGAACACGTAACCCGAGGTGATGATAAAGAACGTGCATGGCTGGAAGCTCAGGAACGTGGCGAACGGTATCCGGCTCAACGCCGACAGTGCACCGAGCGCCGCCACGACGGACACTTCCTTGGAAGAGAGGTTGCCATTCTCGTATTCCACGATAAAGGCGCCGATAATGCCGACGACGACCAGGGCGAGCATCAGCAGCCAGTTCCCCAGGAAACCGAGCGGGCTCTTCGGAACCATCAGCCCGTAGATGCAGGCGAAGAACAGCACCGCCATAAGGGCGATGAACCAGACGCCGCTCTTTAGCTTAATCCGCGCAGTATCTCCTCCTTCACCAGTAAGTCCGAAGGCACGCCGTACTGCTCGAAAGGCTGGACCAGCCGGTTGATCTGCGGCGAGAAGTGCAGCGACTTCGCCAGTATCCTTCTCCGGGGGCCGTCCGCGACGATCGCGCCCTCGCTCATCAGGATGACACGCTCCACGCACGGCCTCGAGATGAGCTCGATGTCGTGGCTGATCAGCACGACTGTGCCTCCCCGGGCGTTATATTGCTCCAGGTATTCGATGAGGAAATTCTTCCGGGAGCTGTCCAGGCCCCGGGTGGGCTCGTCCAGGATGACCAGCTTCGGCTCCGCCACCAGCACGGAGGCTAGCGCTACGCGCTGCTTTTCGCCGCCGCTGAGGTCACGCGGGTAGGCGTCCTTCAGGTGCGAAAGCCCGAAATCGTTCAGTATGCGGGCCGTCCTCCTCGCCACTTCCTCTTCGGGGAAGCCGAAGTTATTCAGTATGAACGCCACCTCTTCCTCGACCCGGTCGGCGAACAGATGCATGTTGGGGTTCTGGAAGACGTACCCGATGGTCGGGGCCAGCCGGGCCGGGGACTCGTTCTTTATGTCAATTCCCTCGACACGGACCGTGCCTTTTGTCGGCTTCAGGATGCCGTTCATGTGGCTCGCCAGTGTGCTCTTGCCCGAGGCGTTCCGGCCGATGACGGCGAGGAACTCGCACTGCCGTACGTCGAGCGAGACGCCCCGCAGCGCCACCGTCCCGTCCTCGTACTTATGCCAGACGTCGTCCAGGCGCACGATGCTCCCGCCTTTTTCCTGCAGCCGGTCGGCGGCGGGCGCCGTGCGTGACCAGTGGTCCCGGAAGACTGAGGCGAGCGCCTGCCGGCCCTCCTTGACGGAGAGCGGAATGTCGCCGATGAATCCCCTGCGCTTCAGGTCCCGGCCAAGGTCCAGCATCTGGGGAAGCTCGTAGTCCAGGCATGCAACGAAGTCCACCCAGGCCTTCGGCGTGCCATCGAACTGGACGCTTCCGCCGTCCATGTGGACGACCCGGTCGACGAAGGGTATGACCCGGTCGATCCGGTGCTCGATGAGCAGGATGGTTGTACCGAACTCGCCGTTCAGACGCCGAATGACGTGCAGTACATCCTCCGCCCCCTTCGGGTCCAGGGACGACGTCGGCTCGTCCAGCACGAGGATCTCGGGCTGCAGGGCCAGCACCGAGGCGATGATGACCTTCTGCTTTTCGCCGCCGGAAAGCCCTTCCATGCTCCTCTTGCGCAGGTGGTCGATCCCCACAGTGTCCAGCACTTCCTCGACTCGCTTGGCCATGAGGCTCCGCTCCAGGCCCATGCCCTCCATCCCGAAGGCGACCTCCCGCTCGACGCTATTCGTGAGAACCTGGTTCTCCGGGTCCTGGAAGACCATGCCCACCTTTTTCGCCATCTCCTTCGTGCTGGCCTTGAAGGGTGATAGGCCCGCCACGACTACGGCGCCCGAGATCGTCCCGCCATAAAAATGCGGGACGATACCGTTCAGGCACCGGACGAGCGTCGATTTACCGCCGCCCGAAGGCCCCGTGATCAGCACCATCTCCGAGCCCTCCACGTGCAGGTCCACATCCTCTAGCGACGGCCTGACGCTGTCCGCATAGGTAAAGCATAGCTTGCGAATGTCAATCAATGTCGACCCTCCTTTTGAATATGGATAGATAGCCCACGGCGGAGCCTGCAAGGAATAAGAGCAGGACCGCGGCAGCGTAGCCGGCGGTGAGCCGGATCGGCTCGAGCTCCGGATAGTACTGGTATTTCCCTACGGGTATTAGCAGGCTCAGCACCATCGCGGCCAGCGGTAATAGCGACGCGGCGAGCAATAGGGCATCAAAGCGAGTCAGCTTACGGCCGAACAGACAGGTCCGGCTTTTCCCGGTGCCGTACGCCCGCGCCTCCATCGATTCCGCCTTCTGCAGCGACCGGTCGAGCGAGTTCATCAGCAGCGGCAGCAGGATGGCGGAGCTTTTTTTGACCCGGTTTACGAGCTTTTTGTCGTCCAGTTCATACCCCCTTGTCTGCAGCGAGATCCGGATGTTGTCCATATCGCTGAGCATCGCCGGCACGTAGCTGACTGCCAGCGAGACCAGGAACGCCGTCCTCTGCAGCGGCCGCACCTTCATGAGCATCTCGAAGATGTCGTCCGGGTTCACCGTATACGTCAGGATTGCGAAGGTGGTGATCACGGTGATGAGGCGTATTGCCATACCGACCGAATAGAAAAATGCCTCCAGGGTAATGTCGAAGTGGCCCATGGTGGGCACTTCCCAGGGGATGCTAAAGATGACTGTGTTTCCCTGGTGCATGAATATCACATTCAGCACCACGATGAATACGGAGAATACGAGGGCCAGCTTGAAGAAGCCCCACCAGCGGTCGAAGATCCGGGCCCAGTAGACCAGAGTCAGCGTGGCTGCGAACAGGGCAGCCAACATGACCGGGTCCTCGATGACGAAAGACAGGACCATGATGGACAGGGCCCAGGCCGTCATCACTAAAGGATGCATGCGATGCACGGGGGTATCCAGCCATCGGTACGCATAGCACTTCATCTAGGGCACCCCGTACATGTTTTCGCCGTTTACGATGACGCACCCGAACGTATCCCTCAGGGCTTCCGGGCGTGTCGTGAGAAGGTCGACGGCCTCGTCGACGCTCTCCCGAGTGACGCCTGTGCATACCCATATCACGTTCTCGCCCATGTAGCTGCCCTTGGGGTTGAACGGGTTCTTGGACGAGCCTACGATACCGCAATCGTCCAGGGTTGTCGTGACGCTGCCCAGGTAGTCCAGCAGGTCGACCTTACCGTCATGGTAATGATAGAGGAGGCCGAGGTCATCGTAGTGGCCGTTGATCTCGCTTACCATCGGCGTATCGAGGGCCCCGACCAGCACGAGACTGCCCTCAGTCTTTTCCTCCGGGGAGAGGTCGCTTGCCTTCACGACCTTTGTGTTTATGCCCCATCGATTAAAGGCGTCACTGACTTTTTGGGCCTCTTCGGCATAGCCGCCCGTATCGACGATGTATGTGGGCGGCACCTTGCCGCCATACCCGTAGGCGAAGGCGGCGAATAGGTCGCCGGTGAGAGCACCTGTCATGCCGCCCATGGCGTTGTTCTCGTCCCACGCGTGGTAGTCCCACCGCATCACGTCGCCGGGATGCATCGTGTACCCGGTCGCGTAGACAGTGGCGAAAATGCCGTTAATGTAGTAGAACCAGTCCATCGGCTTCACATCGTCCCCCATGCCAGTGTACTGTGAGCGCAGGCCGTTGATGCCGTTCACGAACCCACTGCCGTCGGCTTCGACGTCGCAGACCTTCTGCAGGGCCTTCAGCGCCGACATGCCCGGCTCGTAGGGTATGGTCGCATTGACCAGCGTCTTGTTGCCGAAGTCGCTGGAGACGATGACGGTGACCGTCGACGAGTCGCCGAAGACGTACCCTGTCGAAGCGGCTACTTCCGCTCCCGAAACGTACCAGGTATTGTAGCTCCAAGAAAATACGATGAAAGAGAAGGCGATGATGGCCACAAGCACCAGGACGCTCTTAAGTGGCAGCTTAGCCCCCTTTTTTGCGGGGGTATACGGGCCTGTCATTTATTCACCCCTGCGAAGGACCACGTACGCTGCCACAGCCGTGGCAACTATCAAAAATGCGCTTCTCAAATTCATAACTTTCATTCTCCCATATTTAAATTTGTCATAGTTACGTTGCCTGTGTTGTTCACGACGATCGAGTAGCCGATAATGTCTCCTGCGCCGGCCTCAGTCACGTTGGCGGTATTGTTGACGGCGATCGAGAACACTTCCTCCTCTCAGAGGATGACCGTTGGCATGAACCCGCCGTCCATCGCCAGCGCGCCATACGCCGTGCACTCTAACAGCATCCCGCCTTCGGAGTTGGGCGTCCACCAGATGACGCCGCTCGGCTGCTGGCAGCTCCGCATGAAGTCGATTGGGTTCTTGCCTGACGATGTGACCCAGTTGGCAGAGTTCTCGCCGACAGCGTTGATCGCCATGATCGCAAGGCCGCAGCTGTTGGTGTTGGGGTTGGGAGCCATGCTGCTGCCCATGGAGAACCCGCCGGTGGAAACGTCCTGAACGCCCCGGAGATACGCCAGAGCCTTCTGGACCGACTGGTTGCTGGGTGGGACCCCGGCCCTGACCAGCGCCGAGACGACCATGCCTGTTGTATCGACGTCTGAGCCGCCAGGAGACCAGCTCCATCCTCCGTTGGCTGACTGCTTGCTCAGGTACAGCGCGATCAGGTCCTTGACCTTCTGGCAGTCCGGCTCGCCAGCTGCTGTCAGGCCCATGATGATAAGCGAGTCGGCGAAGAGCTGGCCTGCAGGCTTGGCATCTTTTAGCATCTGGACGTAGTCTGCACCGTCCAGATTATGAGGATCGCCACCAGCTGCCACTATGCCCATAACGTGGCGGCCCAGGCTGCCTGCATAGTAAGTAGTATCGGTCGGAGGATGAGCCGAGAGATAGCCAAGCATATTGCCTTTGGTCGCCCGGCCGAGGTCGCCCGTCTGGGCTAATGCGACAGCCGCATCAGCCGTCAGCGTGTAGTCGCTGGCGCCGCCGGGCGCTGTGGCAAACCCGCCGTCAGGGTTCTGGCAGGACAGCACGTACTCGATGGCCCTGGCGACGCCTGATGACGCACCGTCGC